>JAJYJL010000060.1 GCA_021789565.1 Acidobacteriota bacterium | reverse complement strand
GAACCTCAGCGCGCGCTGGCAAAGCCAGAAGGGACCGTTCCTGGAGGTTTCCGAAGGCTACAATCTCACCCCCTGCTGGCATGGAGGGAGCGTGAGTGGCTGCGGAGCCCTCGAAGGGCCGCGGGAAGTCTTCTCCGCGCGAGCGGGATGGACTTGGAGGGTTCACAAGTGAATTCCGTTCTTATTCGCTCGGCAAGCAATCAGCCCTTCCTTCATCCAAACCCCAAAAAGGTAACCATCCGCCTCCGTCTAACCACTGACCTTCGTTCTCCCGACCAGCGCGAGCGCTTCAACGCACTCACACTTCCTCAACTCATTTTCCTCGGAGCAAAACCATGAACAAAACTACGGAAGATGTCCTTCGCCTGCAGGCTGTCAAGGCCCTTATGGACGATGTCAGGTGCTATGCCCTGAAAGGCATCACCGGTCTCACCGCCAAAGAGTACGTAGATTGCGTCTGCTCGCTCTTTGCCGCGAAGCAGCTGCTGAGCTTTCCCTTTTCGATGAAGGCCGCTGAGAGCCTTGCCGAGGCCAACAAGGCCAAAGTCGAAATGCTCTGCGCCATACTCAAAGCCCCCACCATCGAACAGTGGGAAGCGAACCGCATCGAGCAGGGACTCGACTAGTCGGCTCAATCCCAAAGCACACCAAGGAGGGTGTGCTTGAGGATTCAGCCGAAAGGCACAATAGAGGAAACCATCGAGATGCTTAATCTTAACGATCCCATCATCCTCTCCGACGCACCTCCGCGCAAGTGGAGTCCTTACCAAAAGGCCATCTACCAAGCCGGCGAGCTCAGTTCCGACAACCTCATCATCCAAGCCGTCGCCGGCTCCGGCAAGTCCACCACGCTCGAGGAGCTTTCCCGCCAGCTCGGCGACAGTACTCTGCTGGCCTTCAACAAGTCCATCGCGGATGAACTCAAGTCCCGTGGCCTCAACGCCCGAACCTTTCACTCCTTCGGCTTCGCTCTCTGGAAAGCCAACGCGCCGGCGGCGAAGATGGATGGCAGGAAGCTCTGGAAGCACATGGACCAGGTTCTCGGAAGAGGAACATTACTTCAAAAGGAGTATGGCACTGACATCGCCCGCCTCGTCGGGCTCCTCAAAAACTACGCCCTCGGGCTATCCTCTGGTATCTGGCCGGCGGAAGTCGAAGACATGATGGGAGATTACGAGCTCGACATACCCGCCGATCTTATCGGCGAAGCCGCTGCAGCTGCGCTCAAGATCTTTCTTGCTTCGCGAGACGATCTCTCCTGCTTCGACTTCGACGACATGCTCTATATTCCAGTTTACAAAAACTGGCGGTTCCCGCCTTGCGGAACGCTTCTGGTCGACGAAGCTCAGGACCTCAATCCCATCCAGCATGAAATCGTGGATCGAATTGCCCAGATGGGCTCCCGCCTGATCGCCGTCGGTGATCGCTGGCAAGCCATCTACGGCTTCCGTGGCGCGATGTCCGACTCGATGGATGCGCTCCAGCGGAAGTTCTCGATGAAAGAGCTTCCGCTCAGCGTCAGCTACCGCTGCTCGCAGAGCGTGGTGGACGAAGCCAAAACAATCTGCCCGCAGATCGAAGCCCGCGAGGGTGCTCCCGCCGGTTCCGTCGGTCACCTCCGTGACCATCCCGATCTCTGGCATCCCGCCGAGATGATCGTCTGTCGCACCAACGCTCCGCTCTTCCGCCAGGTAATGCGAGAGATTCGCGCAGAGCGACCCGTCCGAGTCCTCTCAAACTTCCTCGAGTCCTTTTCTGCTTTTGTCAAAAAGCACGGCAAGGGCATCACGAAGATCGAAGACTTCCGCAAGCGGGTCGATGCTTGGTATGTGAAGGAGTCGGAAAAGCTCGACGCGCAGGGAGTCGGAAAGCGCAGCAACAGGCGCGCTGCACTCTCCGACCGCCGGGAGACCTTCCTCTGCCTCGCAGAGCGAGTCTCCACCGTTGATGAGCTTCTGCTCTTTGTCTCCCGCATCGCCAATTCCACCGAGGGCCCAATCTTCGCAACCATCCACAAGTCCAAGGGACTCGAGGCCGAGAAAGTTCATCTCCTCCGTCCCGACTTGGTCCCTCCCCCTTGGGTCGATCCCGAGTCTCCGAACGCGGCACAGGAAAGCAACCTGCACTACGTTGCGGTGACGCGGGCGAAGATGGACTTTAACTATGGAGTGAAACCTGAGTAATGCCCTTCCCTGAACCCTTCCCTTGGATCGACTGGATCTCCGATCCATCCGCCGACAATGACGAGTATCTCGAACCCTTCCTGGACGAAGGGTTCGAGTCCGAACCAGACAGTGAGGATGATGAAGATGAAACTTAAAATTGCAGCTTACCGTTGGGTTGGACATCCTGAGTGGCAACTCGAAGTCCGCGCTGTCCACGACCCTAGCGTTGCCGACTCCAGCGACACTTTCTATCGCGTCAGTGAAATCGTCGAGATCGACTTCCCACCAATTACAGAGGAGGAACAAGTCTCCGGCGCCTTGCGCGCCGTTGACAGACAGCGCTCCGAAGAAACCGCCCGGCATCTCCGAGAGCTTTCTCGAATCGCTGATGCAGAGGCTGCCCATCGTCTCCTTACCCACGAACCCACCGAAACGTCTTCCGACATTCCGTTCTAGTCTTGCGTGACTATCCCATTCCCGCATGATATGTTGCATTCCGTAATAGCGGCGAATCGTCCACGCCAAAATGGACAGAATCAACCATTCTGAGGTTACCCAATGAACGCTCAAGTCGAAACCACCGAGTCCCCCAAGCCCACCAAGGTCACTCCTCTCGTCGAAGTCGTCACGATGGAGGATGGCCGCAAGGTCGAGTTCACCGGCGCCATCGACGCTCCGCGTGCGCGCAAGATGAAGAAGGATTCCATCTTCGACGAAGCCGGCAATCTGGTCGAGGTCCGCATCGACTTCCGCAACGGCCAGACCATTCACTTCGTTCCGCCGCCGGAGCTCTTCCAGCGCTTTTTGGCGCACGGCATCGAGCAGAAGCTCGGCGACGAGGCCGCGAGCGAGAAGGACGTCGATGATATGTACCTCGCTATCGAGGATCTCGCCGGCCGTCTCTCCAAGGGCGAGTGGAACGTCGTCCGCGAGTCCAACGGAATGTCGGGAGTCAGCATCCTCCTGAAGGCCCTCATGGAGCAC
Source organism: Acidobacteriota bacterium (assembly GCA_021789565.1). Next base: position 11,051 of record JAJYJL010000060.1, on the reverse strand, counting down.
ACCGCCGGCCGGAAGACCCTCGAGGAGGCCAAGGCCTTCCTCAAGTCCAAGACCGCCGCCGAGAAGACCTGGCTCCGCAGCAATCCGAAGTCCCCGCTCAAGTCCATCGTCGAGCGGCTCGAGGCCGAGAAGGCCGCGAAGGCCACCAAGGTCGATGCGGAAGCCGTCCTGGCTGGTCTCTGATCCGTCCATGCAGCTGCCGTTCTGAACCTCCGGCGGTTGCACCTAAGGCTCCCAGGTCGAAAGGCTTGGGAGCCTTTTTTGTTGATGTCGATTATGCCTTCGTAATTAACATCATGTCTTGATTGACGGCTTGCCCATTCTGTGCCATAATACCCATCATGATAGAAGAATCCCCCGAATCCCTCGAGGTTCTCTTGTCCAAAGCCATCCGCCGAAAGCAAGCGCTCGAGCGAGAGATGAAAGAGCTCGAGAGGAACCTCTCTCGAACCACGCTCGAGTGGCGGAAAGCCTGCATCCAGTGCAATTTTCTTTCAGAGTTGGTGGAATCTAAATGAGTCTCTACGACACTCTTGGCGTTCCGCCGGATGCTTCGGCGGCTGAAATCAAAAAGGCCTTCCGGAAGAAGGCTGCTCAGCACCATCCCGACCGCGGCGGAGATACAGAGAAAATGGCTGAAATCAATCGGGCACTGGATGTTCTCTCCGATCCCGCTCGCCGGGAGCACTACGACCAAACCGGCGAGGATGGGAACAGAGTTCCTACCCTCGACGAGTCCGCGCAGAACTTGATTATCCAGCTATTCTCCCAGGCGATGGAGAAAGTCCCGGATACTCAGAACATCTTCATTCGTATCGCTGGACATATTTCCAGTGTCCAGCGTTCCGAACAGCAACGAAAGTCCACTGTTCAGCGTAACATCACCAAGCTCGAGCGCAAGCTCAAGCGCATTAAGTTCAAAGGCAAAGGAAGGAATTTCATCGAGGCGCTCATACAGCACCAGATTTCCGCCTTGCGACAAGAGTGCTCACAAATCGACGAGCGGCACAAAGCCGCCGACCGGGCGCTGGAGATGCTGAAGGAATTCGATTTCGAGGTGGAGAAGCTGGAACCGAGGCAAGGCGCCCAGCCATATGGTATCATCCTGGATGATCCTCTGAACGACCTTGCTGCCGCCTTACGTGGCAGCGGAAAGTTCTAGCCATGCGCCGCCCCAACGTCATCCCTTCCATCGCCCTCACCGTGCGTCTCCCAATGCCGCTCAAGACGCGCCTCGATCTCTACCTCTTTTCTCCCCTGGAGGGCCGAGTCCCTCACGGCGCACACCAGCGCCTGCTGACTCAGCTCCTCGAGGACTTCCTTTCCAAAGTGGAGACCCCCCAAAATGATTCCCTCGATTGAAACTCAGTCTCGCATCGCCGAGCTGCGCCAAAAGGCCCTCACCAACACGATCTCCCTCGAGGAAATGAAAGAGGCCATCCGCTTCTTGCGCGCTTCACGCATGTCGGCTGCTCAGGCGCCGAAGAAGTCCGCCGCCAAAGGTGCTCGCGCGGCGAAGAGCGGAGAGGAACTCCTGCAGGATTTGGAGAATTTCTAGAGGTTTTCAAAGTCATGACCCTCCACTATTGGTCTCGTACTCTCTGCCGCTGGCGCACTTGGCACGGCACCTTCGCTGCATGGAAGGCTCTCCCTCATGCAGTCGTCGGCGCCGGTTGCACGGTTGCGCTTAGTGCTGTAGTGATCCATCATCTTGATGGACCGAAGCCCGCGCCGGTTCCTCCGGTCAGCGTACCACCGGCGGTTTACCTTGCCGGCTTGCCGCAAGGCCCGGCGCTTTCAGCGCCGCCAGTGACCACTTGGTCTGCGCCTTTCACCGACTATCCTGGCACCTATGTGCCTCGAGACGTAAAGTGCGACCACGATAAAGACGACCCGGCGAGCTGTAAGCGGCGAACAGTGCCGGAGCCGGGTCCGTTGTGGTTGATGATGGCTGGAGTAGCACTGCTTGGACTGTGGTCAAAAGGTGTGCCAAGCCTCGACCAGACGAAGGAACATGGGCTCGGAGTGCGCGTCCTCGATACGGCGGCTGCAACATGAGCATCGTGCCGACTCCAGAAGATCGCCGACGCGAAGAAGAAGCCCGGCGCACAGATGAATTTATTCGGAAACTCATCAACCGTCAATGGAACGACGCGATCCGCAGCAAACCTGATGACCGAAACTATCGCTGCCTGTGCTGGATAGTGACGGAGGATGAGATGGGCTACATCGGAATCCGGGTTTGGCGCAGCGACGTTGGCGAGTGGTACTCGAACAGCGTTCCTGAGAGCGGACGGGTCACGCACTGGATGGCGCTCCCAGAACCTCCCGTTACGTCAGTTCAGAGCAAGTGAGCTGACCTAGAACGGCGAAGGCAACTAATGAACCTCTATTCCCCCATCTATTCTTCCGAGTGCTGGCACTGCAGGCGCTCCCCCACCGTCGGCATCAGAGACCGCCGGCAGGTCCTTAACAACGGCTTAATCGACACCGAGCTTTGCGGCGTTTGTTTCTTCCAAGATCATGAAATGATTAACCCTGAACTTTGGAATGACGAAGAGGATTCCTAATCATGCCCCCCACCGAGCCATACTTCCCCGACTATCTCGATTCCTCCATGCTTTCCACCTTCAAAGCATGCCCCGAGAAGTTCTACAAAACCTACGTCTGTGACTGGAAACCCCGCGAGGTTTCCGTCCACCTCCATGCCGGCGGCGCTTTTGCCAAGGGCCTCGAGGCAACTCGGCGGGCCTTCTACGAGGGCTCTGCCTCGCGCGAGGACGCCATTGCCGCCGGCCTGCAGGCTCTAATCGTCGCTTACGGCGATTTCCAGTGCCCAGCCGATTCCGCCAAGTCCCTCGAGCGCATGTGTGGAGCGTTCGAGTTCTATTGGGAGAACTACGCCCTCAACCACGACGACGCCTATCCGGTCTTGATGCCCGGCGGCAAGCGAGCGATCGAGTTCTCTTTCGCCCATCCCCTTCCCATCCAGAACCCAGCGACTGGCCAGCCACTCATCTACTGCGGTAAGATGGACGCGGTTCTGAACTACGGCGGCAACGTCCTCATCTGCGACGAGAAGACCACCACCGCCCTCGGCCCAACTTGGTCTCGCAAGTGGGACCTCCGTGGCCAGTTCATCGGCTATTGCTGGGCTGCCCGCGAGGCCGGCATCCGAGTCGACGGTGCTCTGGTCCGCGGCGTAGCCATCCTCAAGACCAAGTTCGACACTCAGCAAGCCGTCATCATGCACGCGGACTGGCAGCTGAATCGCTGGTACGAAGAGCTCCTCGACCAAATCGCGCTGATGAAGATCTACTGGCAGCGCCGCCGGTGGCCACACAGCTATGATGATTCCTGCGCGGACTACGGCGGCTGCGCGTTCAGAGAGATCTGCACCAGCCAGGACGAACAGCCCTGGCTCGAGACGTACTTTGAAAAGCGCCGGTGGAATCCGGTGGAGCATAAGGAGGAGGTCCTCAAGTGAAAGGCTTTGTTTCACTCGCCGGCGAGAGCTTCCATTTCGAGATCCACGATCACTGGAAGTTCTATTCCCGCTCCGTCGCAAAGTTCTGCCCACTGTGCGGAGACATCTGGGCTCGCATTTTATGTGAGGGTTCTCCCGACTGCTGGCCCGAGATTTGCTACTGTGAAACCCACGCCTCTCAAGCCACTACGCAGTTTGCCCCCGACCAGTACAGTCCCATCATGCCCATCCCAGGTTCCATCCTGGACGCCTGGGCCTGTTCCAACCTGGGCGAGGGCGCCGATTTCACCTCCCGTGATCCTCTAGACGACCTTCCTGAGTCCCTCATCCGTCGAGAGTTCAACCTGTACCTTCATCTTCTAGACATCGGAGTCCTCCATTATGAACAGTCCCCAACCAGTCCAAGTGTCTCCTGCTCCTCAGCCCTCGATTCCTGGCTTCAAAACCCTTCTTGAGGGTCCCGGCGGAACGGGCAAGACCTATTCCATCGGCACTCTGATCGACTCCGGCCTCGAGGTATTCTACCTCGGTATCGGCGAAGCCACCGGGATGGAGGCTTTGCTCGGTTATTACCTGGACAACGGCAAACCCCTCCCTTCCAATTTCCACTACACCCGAGTCGAGTTCCCATCTGTCGGCTTCGACGAGATGATCAAGACCGCAAAGATGATCAACTCCCTCACCTACGACGCACTGACCAAGATGGTCGATTCGGACCGCTCAAAGCACAACCAGTTCATCCAGCTCTTCGGCGCTCTCAACAACTTCACCGATCAGAACAACAAGGCCTTCGGCCCGGTAGACAAGTGGGGCACAGATAAGGTCCTCGTGATCGACTCCCTCACCGGCATCGGCACAGCCGCCATGTCCCTGGTGGTCGGCGGCAAGCCGGTGAAGTCTCAGCCCGACTGGCAAATCGCAATGGACCAGATCGAGAAGCTGATCAAGAAGCTCACCGACGGTTGCAAGTGCCATTTCGTCCTGATCTCCCACATCGACCGAGAGAACGATGAGGTCCTCGGCGGCACGAAGGTGATGACCGGGACCCTCGGGCGGAAGCTCGCACCAAAGCTCCCTCCCATGTTCTCCGACGTAATCATGGCAGTTCGAACCGGAACACAGTTTTCCTGGAGCACCGCAAGTGCACTGGCTGACCTCAAGGCCAGGAACTTGCCGATCGCCGACGGCATCAAGCCCGACTTTCGGCAGATCGTCTCGAAATGGAAGTCTCGAGCGGGCGTTAAGTAAAAGGAGGCAACCTCATTGCACCCTTTTATTCGTCGATCTATCGTCAATCAACTCTACTACAGCGAGTATATCTCTATGGAATCCTCCATCTTCGATCCCAACGCACTCCTTCAGTCCACCACGTCCGAGTCCTTCTCCCGCCGTCCACCCATCCCTGCCGGAACCGAGCTGATCGGCGTGATTGGGGAGGTCAAGCCTCGCCAGAACGCCGGGAAGAAGGACCCCACCAAGATGTACACCTTCCTCGACATTCCCATCGAGATCGACCTCAGCCAGAATCCCGCCGTCATGGAACTCGTCGGTCAGCCCAAGGTGACCCTCCGTGACTCCTGCATTCTGGACATCACCCCAAGCGGCACGCTGGATGGTGCGCCGGGCAAGAACGGGCAGCTCCGTCGGTACCGCGAGGCTCTCGACATGAACAAGCCGGGAGAGCCCTTCAGCCTTCTGGCCATGCAGGGCCGCCCGGTCCGAGTAAAGATCAAGAACGAGGACCCGAACAACAGCGGTGAACTCGTCGATTCCGTCGGCGCCGTCGCCAAGGTGTAATCTTCCACCGGGCCAAGGATGGCCCTTTTCTTTGGAGCCTAAATGAACCCCAATTCTATCCAGGTCATTTCCATCTCCGACCTCGAGATTCCCGAGGCCCGGCAACGCCGAGAGTTCTCCGCCGAACAGATCCTCGACCTCGCCGCCTCCATCGACAAGAACAGCCTCCTCCATCCTCCCGTCGTGCGTCCAGGCGCCGACGGCAAGTTCATCCTAATCGCCGGATGGCGACGGCTCAAGGCCATACAAAACCTTTGGGAGATGTCCAAGCGAATTCGTTGGGCGGATTTCGAGTTTCCCGAAGGCCAGCTGCCCTGCACTCTCCTCAGCACTCTCGATTCTCTCGACGCATTCGAGATTGAACTCGAGGAAAACATCCAGCGCGCCGATCTGTCCTGGCAAGACCGTGCGGTGGCCGAATCTCAGCTCTTCGAGCTCCGCCGTCTCCAGGCTGAAAAAAACAATGAGTGCCCGCCGAGTATCGCGCAGGTCGCCGCCGAGATCGACTCAACCGACTATGTCGGCGGCGAGCCAGCGCAGCGCCTTCGCGCGGAGCTCATCGTTTCTAAGCACCTCGACGACCCGGACATCCAGAAAGCCTCCTCCGCCCAAGAGGCCCTCAAGATCCTCCGCCGAAAGGAGGAAACCCAACGGCGGGCTGAACTCGGCGCCGCCTTGGGCAACCTCAAGTCCTCGTCCCATACCCTACTAAAGGGAGACTGCCTTGAGATCCTCCCTACTCTCCCTGCCGCATCTTTCGACGTTATCCTTTCCGACCCGCCTTATGGCATCGACGCGCAGAATTTTAATGATTCTGGCGGTCTCGCTGGTGGCGGCGGCGATGGGAGCCACTTTTACGACGATTCTCTTGAGAACTGGCAGCGCCTTATGGCCGGCTTCATCCCCGAGACCTTCCGCCTTGCCAAGCCCCTCGCGCATCTTTATCTGTTTTGTGACATCGAGCGGTTCCTTGATCTGCGCGAGCGCGTCCGAGCCGCCGGCTGGAAGCCATTCCGAACCCCGCTGGTCTGGTTCAATCCTACAGCGAACCGAGTTCCGTGGGTGGACTCCGGCCCGCAGCGAAAGTACCAGTTAATCCTCTACGCTACCAAGGGCAACCGCCATGTCACTCGTATCTACCCCGATGTCATCGAGTGCACTTCTGACCCGAACCCTGGGCATCCTGCAGCGAAGCCTGTTGCTCTGTACCGCAATCTATTGCTTCGCAGCGTTATCCCTGGTAATACTGTTATTGATCCTTTCGCTGGCTCCGGCGTGGTGTTTCCTGCTGCTAACGCGGAGAAGGTCTTAGCGACCGGGATTGAACAGGATCCGGCGGCTTATGCTATTGCGGCGAAGAGGCTGGAGGAGTTGAAATGAGTCAAACACGCAGAGGTTCTTTTGTTGAAGCCTGTACAAATATCTTCATCGGCTTCAGCATTAACTACAGCGCCAACCTTCTAATCCTTCCTTTATTCGGTTTCAAGTCTTTAACCTACGGTTCTGACTTCGAAATCGGATTGCTATATACTGCAATATCTTTGACGCGACAATTTGCGCTTAGAAGAATGTTCAATCGAATCAAAAAGGCCTGGCACACCCATCATGACAATTGAAGAGACCCTTGCCGAGCGGGGTAAAACGCACGGGGACTTTGACTCCAATTCCGCCGTAGCACAACAGCTCAAGAATATAATGCGAAGCGGTCCTATGTGGCACGCTATGACCTTCGCGCAGCGCGAGGCGGTAGACATGATATGCCACAAACTTGCACGAGCTGTCAGTGGAAATCCTAGTTTTGCAGACCACTGGCATGACATTATTGGCTACGCCAAGCTCGTTGAGGACCGCTGCAATGCCCATCCAAGTCAAACCTGAAGGTTCTCTTTCCTCCCGCATCATGATCGTCGGGGAGGCTCCCGGCGCCGAGGAGGAAATCAAGAACTCCCCTTTCGTCGGCGCCTCGGGCATGGAGCTCAACCGAATGCTCCACGATGCGGGGATCTCCCGCAGTGAGTGCTTTCTGACAAATGTCGCCCGCATCCGTCCTCCTGGCAACGACATCTCCTGCTACATCGCCAAAGCCAAAAAGGACCGCACAAATGCGCACACCGAAATCCAAGGTCTTTGGGTTACCCGAGAGATCCTCGACGGCTACACCCTTCTCCAGCGGGAAGTCTCCCTCGTCCAGCCCTGGATCATCATCGCCGTTGGCAACGTTGCTATGTGGGCTCTCACTGGCAAGTGGGGAATTTCCAAATGGCGAGGCTCGATGCTCTCTTGCTCCTTCGCCCCCTCTATCAAAGTCATCCCCACCCTCCACCCGGCGGCTATTCTCCGTCAATGGTCCGACCGCCCAATTGCAGTGCAAGATTTCCGAAGAGCCAAGCGTAATTGCAATGCGCTTCCGTGGGCAAGGCCCGAGTGGAACTTCCGAATACATCCAACCTGGCAAGATTGCCACAGCATACTTTCACAACTTATTGCGAAACTCGACGGTGGTGAGTCTCTTAGAATCAGTTTCGACATCGAAACCAGATCAGGACATATTGCCTGTGCGGGAATCGCTTGGACGCGCACGGATGCGCTTTGCATTCCGTTCATGGCTGTGGCTCAGGCGTCGGGATACTGGAGTGAGTCTGAAGAGGCTTATCTCGTATGGCTCCTCGCTCGCCTCCTCACCCACCCCAACGTCAGAGTCGTCGGACAAAACATCCTCTACGACGCACAGTACACCTGGAAACACTGGCGGTTCGTTCCAAGGATAGACCAGGACACGATGATTTCTCAGCATTCGATCTTCTCCGACATGCCGAAGGGATTAGATTTCCTTGCCTCCATGTATTGCGAGTGGTATGTTTACTGGAAAGATGAATCCAAGGATTGGGACCCAAAGCTCGGAGAGGACCAGCTCTGGTATTACAACTGCCAAGATTGCGTCTATACTCTCGAGGTCGCCGACGTCCTCCTACAAACCGCAACAACCCTTGGTCTCCTCGAGGTCCACGCCGCCCAACAGCAGATGCTCTGGCCAGTCCTCCAGGCTATGATCGCTGGTGTGCGGGTCGATAGGGAAAAGCGCAATGCACTCATCCTCGAAGTTCAATCCGAGCTTGCCTCCCGCGAGCAGTTTCTACTGGATGTCTTCGGCCACCCGGTCAACGTTCGCTCTCCCAAGCACATGCAGACCCTCTTCTACGAAGACCTCCAGCAACCCGTCGTGATGACCCGTGCCAAAAAGGGCATTCCATCGAGGCCAACTATCAATGATGAAGCACTCACTACTATCTCCCGGCGGGAGCCTCTCCTCAAGCCAGTCGTTAACTGCATGGCCGATATGCGGACCCTTGGAGTGTTTCTTTCCAATTTCCTCATGTCTCCACTGGATGACGATAATCGTTTCCGCTGCTCATACAATATTGGAGGATCTTCAAACGGCAAAACTGCCCCCAAAACCTACCGTATGTCTTCATCTGAGAATGCGTTTGGACGAGGAGGTAACCTCCAAAACATTCCAAGTGAGAAATCTAAGTCCCTTAACAAGGCGGCGGCTCGTGGGAAGAATCCGCTTGTGGCTGAGTACCACCTTCCGAACCTTCGGGAAATGTTCATCCCAGACATCTCTCATACATTTTTCAATGGAGATCTAGATCGAGCGGACCTCCAAGTTGTAGTCTGGGAGTCCAACGACCAAATGCTCAAATCCGCTCTGCGGATGGGCGCTGACATTCATCTCATGAACGCCTTTGTCCTCGACGGCAAAGACCCACCACCGCTGGAGGAACTCTGTGAAACCCACCCTCGATACCTCGATCACCGAGGCCCACGCAAGGCCTCCCGTGAATTTGCAAAAACCTTCTGCCACGGAACAAACTACGGAGGGAGCGCTCGCACTATGGCTGCGCATACAGGCCGAACTATTCAAGAGGTCGAACGTGCTCAGCGGATCTGGTTTGGTGCGCATCCAGGAATTAAACGCTGGCATGAAAGAGTTAAAGAACAAATATCCCGCTATCACTTCGTGGACAACCGATTCGGTTACAGGTGGTATATCTTTGATCGTCTCGATTCAATTATCCCAGAAGCTATTGCTTGGGTACCGCAGTCTACAGTTTCGCTTGTTATTAACCGTATATGGAGAAACTTCTATCTGAACCTCCCCGAGGTCCAAACCACCATCATGGTGCATGATTCCTTAGCCGGGCAGTTCCCGACGAAAGTCAAAGCGGCTGTGCTGGCGAGGATGAAGGAACTCTCGAGGATTGAGATCCCCTACGAGGATCCTCTTATCATTCCATTTTCAATCCAAACTTCGGAGACGTCATGGGGAGATTGCTAGAGTGTCCAGAAACTTCCCTGATTGGCTCAAGGCCTATTGCGATTATGCTTCTTTCTCTGAAGCCCCCCGCCGAATGCACTTTTTTGCAGGCGTTGCCGCTGTTGCTGGAGCGCTCCGCCGGCATGTCTGGATCGACATGGCTTATTTCAAATGGTTCCCTAACCATTACATTATCTTTGTCGCTCCACCAGGCGTCGTGTCTAAGTCAACGACTACAGCAATTGCGATGGATCTCCTCCGTAAGGTTGAAGGAGTTAAATTCGGACCTGATGTCGTCACTTGGCCCGCGCTGGTATCTGCGTTTGCAGGGTCAGCCGAACAGTTTGAAATCAACAGCGAGTGGTATACCCAATGTGCTCTCACACTGGAATCTAGCGAGTTTGGCAATCTTGTCAACCCCGCCGACCGGGATATGATTGACCTACTAGTCACCCTCTGGGACTCCAAAACCGGAGCCTTTCAGAAGATGACAAAGGGGAACGGAAATGACATTGTTGAGAATCCTTGGATCAATCTGGTTGCCTGCACCACTCCCGCGTGGATCGCCGGCAACTTCCCTGAGTATCTCATCGGCGGAGGATTTACTTCCCGATGTCTTTTTGTCTATGCAGATAAAAAAGAAAAGCTTGTTCCATATCCATATCTTGAGGTGCCAGCTGGTCTCCGTGGAATTGGCGAGAAACTTTCATCAGACCTGGAACATATATCCACAAAGCTCTATGGTACTTATCGGCTGGAGCCGGAGGCGATTGCCTGGGGACGCGAGTGGTATCGAACGCATCATTCTGGCAAACCGGCGGGTCTCGAGGATGATAGATTTGGCGGCTACCTGGCTCGAAAACAGACTCACATTCATAAGTTGGGAATGGTTATCGCAGCAGCCCAACGTGATGATCTGATCCTAACCGCCGATGATCTCCAGATCGCCAGCATCATGATAACTGAACTTGAAGAGGATATGCCGAAGGTATTCTCGAGGATCGGGCGCAGTCCCGAATCTGTCCAAATCGAGCGGTTCATCAAGATGATGCAGGTCCGCCAGATGATTCCCTACGAGGAAGCCTATCGGTGGATCTACACTCAGTTCCCTGACGCCCGCTCGTTTGAGACTATCCTCAAGGGCGCCATGACCGCCGGCTTGATTGCCCTTGCAGCAGTCGATGGAAAGATGTATTTGAAGGCAAAGCTGCCGGCGGCAGATTGATGTTAATTACGGATCCATTCTCGAAATCAACAAAGGAGCCTCCATGCTTATTTCTCTCACTTCCGCCGACCAGAAATCTCGTTTCTACATGCGCGCTGATATGGTTCGTATTGTCCAGCGCCACCCGAAGAACGAGATGATCACTCTGGTCATCACCAACGTCATCGGCCCTCAAGGACCTCTAGCCTACGAGGTCCTTGAGAGCCCCGACGTTATTGCAGCTC
>JAJYJL010001028.1 GCA_021789565.1 Acidobacteriota bacterium | reverse complement strand
GCGGTGATCCGCGCCGTGGTTCGCCGCGCCTTGATGCTGGGTTACGAAGTCTATGGAATCAAGAACGGGTGGCTGGGTCTTGTTAAAGGCACGATCGAACCCCTTGACCTGATGAAGGTGTCCGGCATTTTGCCCCGTGGTGGAACAATCCTGGGGACTTCCAGGACGAATCCCCTGAAGAAGGAAGAAGACAAGAAAGCATTGCTGGCCAACATGGAGAAGTTCGGCCTTGATTACCTGATTGCGATCGGCGGCGAGGATACGCTCGGCGTAGCACGCCAGCTCGCGGCTGAAGACGTGAAGGTCGTCGGCGTGCCCAAGACGATTGATAACGACGTCGAGGGAACCGATCAGACCTTTGGTTTTGACACGGCTGTTTCAATTGTGACAGAAGCCATCGACCGCCTTCATACCACGGCCGAGTCGCATCAGCGGGTGATGGTTGTGGAAGTCATGGGCCGCCACACGGGCTGGATTGCTGTGACAGGAGGCATGGCGGGAGGCGCCGATTGCATCCTGATTCCAGAACAGCCCATGACCATCGATGAGATTTGCGACATCATCGCCAAGCGGCACTCGAGAGGACGCCTGTTTTCAATCGTGGTGGTGGCGGAAGGATTCAAGCTGGAAGGCGTTGAAGAAGTGGTGACAAAAGACCAGAAGCTTGACCAGTTTGGCCATGTTCACCTGGGCGGAGTTGGAGAAGTGATCGCCAACGAAATCGAAAAAAGGACGGGATACGAGACCCGCGTGACCGTCCTCGGCCATATTCAGAGGGGCGGATCGCCGACGGCTTTCGATCGCGTGCTCGGCACCCGGTACGGAGTGAAAGCGGTTGATCTGATTCATGAGGGCAAATACGGGAGCATGGTTTGCCTGAGAGGGAATAAGATCGAAGAAATTCCACTCAAAGATGCGATGACGAAGCTGAAGTTTGTGGACCCGGAACTGATCCAGACAGCAGAGATTTTCTACGGGTAGGAATCACAATAAAGATTGCCCGTCCGGCCATTCCTGTGCAGTAGGACTTGCCGATGGCTTGGTATCTTGCGCGGCAGGCCGGACAGGGCGGAACCTGCAATGAGGGCGGCGGTAAGCATTTTGCTGTAGGGAGATTATCGGCTTAGCGCGGGACTGGAGGGGCGAGAGTACTAAGCACGGCGCCTCGGCTGGTCAGGGCTGCCACTTCCGCTGCTATCTCGTCCATTGCGGTATCAGGAAGGCTTGCCAGTTCGGCACTGAATCCCAGGAGAGTTTCTTTTGTGAGCAGGTCCAGATCATGAAAGTAGAGGTCGAGTTGCGTCAGAGTCTGGCCGAATAGCCTGCTGTTGATCCCTGCATCGTGCTTGGCCTCCTCAAAGCTCTCGTTGAGCAGCGCAGTGGCACGGCGCAGCAATCGCAATCGCAACTGGAACCGGAGCTTCGAGCGAAAGACAAATTGTTCCAGTGTCCCGTGGCGTTTGAGAAATTCACTCACCAACTCGGACCGGAAGGATTCCGGTTCAAGCGTTCTCATCTCAATGGGATACTGCACCGCAGGGAGGTACTTGAGAGAGAGGTTTTGCAGATTGATCGCTAATTCAACCAGCCGCTCCCGCTCACTGTCAAAGACGTTGAGTACCCGGCAGGCGACCTCGCCATTCCCGGAATTCAGTTCGTCAATCGCGTCGTTCAGCAGCACTCCGAGAATGGTCGTCTGGGCTTCAATTTCTGAAGCCAGGGGCGAACAAAGAGGATTGTTCGCGGGCCGCCGAAAACGTGGTCCGGCCACTTTGGGGCTGGCGTCCTGCCCCATATGGAGAATGCGGCGAAGCGCCACAGCGACTACCAGGAGAACTCCGAACTCTAAAGCCCATAACATACGCGTTCACCAATATAGGCGAATCCAACGGATTTTACAAGAGCAAAGTAGCCTATTGTTTCAATTTTTTTACGCCGTTCAAGTATACTTCTGCAGCTATTAATGGCTGAATTAACAGGCAGTTATGACGAATGAGCGATGTGCTTGAAGCGGCTTTTCTTGACACTCTTTTGCAGGGATACCTATAATGCCTCTTTCAGATTCCGGCCGTTTATCAGGGTGAGGATGTCTCGAGGGAGGCTAGGTGGGTCGTATCGATATGATAAAGTATTTTATTTGTGTAAGTTACATATAAAAGAATGGGCCGTCTAGCGGTTCCCTGCGACCTGGGGTAAAAGGTTCGAAGGCAGGAGCTAATTAACTTGTCAATATCAACAAATGAAAATCAGGATCTGGTCCTGCAGCGAGAAAAGAAACTCAAGGCCATCGCCGGCCTGGGTTTTGAGCTCTATCCGCGAAAATTTGACTTTACTCATGCTATTCCGCAGATCCTGGCCGATTATTCCGGCCAAACCGCGGAGGATTTGACTGCAAATAAGGTTTCCGTAAGGGTTGCCGGCCGCGTGATGACCATCCGGCCGCATGGAAAGGCCGGTTTTGCGCATCTCCAGGGGGAAGGCGCGCGGCTGCAGATCTATGTCCGCCTGGATGCCGTGGGCGAGCGCGATTTTGAATTGTACAAGCTTCTCGATCTGGGTGATGTGATTGGGGTTGAAGGGTATCTGTTTCGCACCCGGACAGGCGAGCTGACGGTGCACGCCGAACACCTGTATTTTCTTGCCAAAGCGCTTCTTCCCCTCCCGGAAAAGTGGCATGGACTGACCGACGTGGAAATTCGGTACCGCCAGCGCTACCTGGACCTGATGGTCAATGATCAGGCCCGGGGCGTTTTTGAGAAGCGGGCAAAGTTGATCAAGGCCCTCCGTGGGTTCCTGGAGTCGCACGGTTATGTGGAAGTTGAGACGCCGATGATGCAGCCGATGGCCGGCGGTGCCATGGCCCGCC
>JAJYJL010000059.1 GCA_021789565.1 Acidobacteriota bacterium | reverse complement strand
TCTTTCTCCAGAGTCGCGAGTGGTTCCGACATAGTGGTGGCCTCCTACTCTTAGTGTACCATATACACTAAGACCGGGGCCACAATAAACACGAACGCGAGAATTGTTACTTCTATGTCGCACACCCACGGTCCGCCAGGCTCTTGACTTTATTGCGGACAATTGTTTACGCTTCGGTGAAGTATCTGTGATAGACGGGGCAATTGAGGACAACGGCAGGGGACGCCTAAATAACAATTGATACAGGCTTTAAGCCTGCGCTGGAGGATTCAAATTGAACAGGAACAGAGCAATTCAGGCATTCGCGATCGTGCTCACCCTGGCGGTAATGGTTGGTTGCCAGGCTAACGGAAACCAGGAGAACAATCCCGAAGCCGTCCAGGCGGGAGCAGCATCCGGCCCGGAATCACTCATTACGTCTGTCACCTCCCAGCGCGAAACCTCCGAAGCGTATGCCGCTCCTCGGACCGTCACCGTGCCGGCGGGCACGTCCATTGATGTCCGGATTTCCACTGAGCTCAATTCGAGCTCGACGGCTGCGGGCAGCACCTTTGATGGCGTGCTGGCAGATCCACTGGTGGTGGAGGGCGTGACCGTGGCTCCCCGTGGAAGCCTGGTCGGTGGCCGTGTGGTCAATAAAGTCAGTTCAGGTGGGCTGAAGCGGCCTGCCGAAATCTCGCTGGTGCTGACTTCCATCACTCCGAATGGCGGGCAACAAACCCCCGTTTCAACCCAGACCTGGATCGTTTCAGACAAATCTCACCAAGGGCATAACATTACCATGATTGGCGGCAGGGCTGGGACAGGGGGCACAGCAGGAGCGTTTGCCACCGGGACGGCAGAGACCGATTTGCCGGCAGAAACCGAAATGACTTTCAATTTGGCCGCTCCGGCACAGTTCAGCGTTCAACAATAGCGAACAATGGGTGATGCCGTGCGGGCGCCAGGCCGTGAGGCCCTGCTGCTACTTTTGGTATCCTTATACCTCTGCAACAAGTCACACACCTGTCCGGGCGGCATGGGCGGCGGCTCGTGAAGAGCGCCGGTCGTGAAAGCCGACTCCGCATTTCATCAGGTTGAAAAAGGTCAACAGCGACGCCGTCAGGAGCCGGATGGGCCTGGGGAAATGGTGGAAGCGGATTCAAGAACCTTGTTCTTCACTTCGTCCAACTCTTTTTTCAGGCGGGTCTGCCGCCGGCTCAGGTTCCAGGTGTACAGCATAAAAATCAGCCAGACAAACGAATATGCCAGAAAAAGATATTTGTTGACCATGCTAATCCTCCGAATGTTTGAACGCCAGGGCGTGACGAATCTCGCTGAGTTCTCTTCGCATCACCGCCAGTTGCAATCGGACTCGAACCAGCAGGAAGAAAAAAATCGTGAAGGCCCCCACAGCAACCAGAAGCGTGGCCAGCATTCGCGGGTCCAGACCTGATTGGGGCCCACCCAGAACGACGGGCTGTGGGTGCTGCGTGCGCCACCACCGGATGGCCATGTAGTCGATGAGCACGTCCACAAAACCAATAACTCCCACCACTGCGCACAGGTTGGCCGCTCGTCCCGGATTGACCAGATAACTCCTTAACATCAGGTAAGCCACGTAGAGCAGCCACAGAAGGAACGTCAGCGTCAGCCGTGCATCCCAGGTCCACCAAATGCCCCAGGCCGGCTTGGCCCAAAGCGGGCCCGTCACCAGCACGCAGGTGCAGAAAATGAACCCGACTTCCGCCGTCGCATGCGCCAGTTCATCGGCAGGCTGTGAACGCTTCATCAGATAGACGATGCTGGAAATAAAGATGATGATAAATCCAAGCAGCGCCACCCAGGCCGCCGGCACGTGGATATAAAAGATCCGCTGCACTTCACCCATGGTCATTTCTTCCGGGGCGTAGAGGAAAATCATGTAGAGCGTCACCACGAGCCCGACGAGGGTCAAGGCGAAGTGCAGCCACATTGGAAACTTCTTGTTCATTCAAAACCTCTGCTGTCAGTCACTCCCAACAATGTGAAAGCAGCCTGCCCTTTTCAGGCCCGGCAACGGCATGGCTCCCACCTACTCTTCCAAAACGTATTCGAAAAGCAGGAATGAAGCAACCGTAAAGATCAAACTGATTCCCGCGACCCGGGCCACGTCGCCAAGCCAGTTGCCATCGGGGTTTCCGCGCATGGCGCTGCTGGTGGCATCAATGGAAAGCATCAGAATCCAGAATGCAATGGGAAATTGCAGGACGGTCAGCATCACCTCGCGCATGCGCGTGTTGGCGGCAATCGCTCCGAAAATGGTTCCCAGCGCCGCGTAACCCAGCGTGCCGAAAAAAGCGATCAGAAGCAACTGGCCAAGGGCCGGCAGAAAAGAGAAATTGAACCACAGCGCGGCTGCAAATGCCATCACCACTTCAGCAATGACTAGAAAAAGCATGTTGGCCAGCATCTTGCCCACAAAAATCATGCTGGGGTCAACGGGCGCCAGAGTCATGCCTTCCAGACAGGCGTTTTCGCGCTCCGAGGCGAATGCCCGGTTAAAGCCCAGCACGCCCGCAAAAGCAATCGCCACCCACAGCACAGCGGGAAGCAGCCGTAGCATTTCCTCACGTGCGGCTTCAAACGCAAAGTTGAAAAGGAACACGATCAGCAGCCCGAAGACGCACATCGAGGCCAGCGTCTCGCGGTTTCGCCACTCGACGCGAAGGTCCTTCATCAGAATACCCCAGATGATCTTCAGGCTATTCATCGTGATTCTGCCCGGTGGCCCGCACGATGCCGAGAATTTTAAACGGCGCTGAATCCAGGGGGCCATTATACCGGACGCGTCCGGCTTTCAGGGCGATCAGCCGGCTGGCGATCGCGGCCCCCTGCTCAAAGTCGTGGGTTGAAAACAGAAGTGCCTTCCCCTGGTCCGGAAGCCGCTGCAGCAGGTCGGAAAGTTTCTTCACCGATTCGTGATCGAGGCCCGTAAACGGCTCGTCGAGAATCACGAAATCCGGTTCGTGCAGGAAAGCGCGCGCCAGGGAAGCGCGCTGTTGCAGGCCGCGCGAAAGGTCGCGCGTAAAAACGTCCTCACGGGCGCGCATGTCAAACATTTCGAGCGCAGCATCGATCCGTTTTTCAAGATGGCTGAGTCCGAAAAGCCTGCCGAAAAACTTCAGGTTTTCCCGGACCGTCAGCTCCCCGTAGAGGAAGGTTGCATGCGAAACAAACCCGATGGCTGACTTGGCGCTTGCCCCGTCATGCTCGATATTCCTGCCGCCGAAAAGGACCTCGCCGGAGCTGGGCCGCGCAAGCGATGCCAGCATTCGCAGCAGCGTCGTTTTGCCGGCGCCGTTAGGGCCGTAAAGAAGCGCCGACTCTCCACGACGGATGCCCAGAGTGACTTCCTTGAGCGCGGCAAGGTCGCCAAAAAACTTGGTAACGTTGCGGACTTCCAGCGACGGTTTAGCGATGTGATTCCCGGGAGGCATAAGGCTTGGATTTCGAGGAAGGGCCCCCTTTCAGAATGGCCACGGCCTTCGCCTTCAGTTCCAGGCGTTCCTTCCAGTATTTCTTTTCAGCGATTTTTCCAGAGGCGTACAGTTCGTCGATATCCGCAATGGAGTTGACCAAGGTATCCAGTTTGGCCCGAAACTGCTTCTGCACAGGACTGCCTTGTTGCCTGGCTTTCCAGCGGGGCCAATCCTTGGCTACTCGGATTCCCAGCGCCCATAACAAAACCAGCAGAAAACAGAGAAGAAATGGAACGCCTACGGCTGTAATCGAGTCTGGAACAACCTTGACCTGGGTTTCTTCCTGATGCTGGTTCACGTTCGACTCTTGGCCGGGCGCAGCGGGCTGGCCTGCCATCTGGGCTGCGAACTCTGCGCCCGCTTTCAAGCCACTTGCCTCATAGACTTGAGCGCCGGTGTCTGAATCCTGGCCGGCGGGAGAAAACAGCTTCGACTTGACCCTAAGTCCTGGAGGTATCACAAAAAGCTGTATGCGTGCAACTGGATAGGCGACACTATCGTCCAGCGTAAGCTGCTGTGAACTGTAATCCGCATCGTACGCCACCATCATCACGTTCCTGCCGGGCTTCAAAGCATAGGTTATGTAAAAATCGCCGGGCTTCCTGCCCTTTTCAGGGTTCTGGGGCAAGGGCATGTCCATCAGCCCAACGGCGGCCACGGTGGGGCTCCCCACGCTGGGCGCGACGTGAAAGAAGAAGGTCCCTTTGGGATTTCGATATGCCTTTTGCGATGGATTCTGAACCGAAAAAAGTTCCTGAATGTGCGCCTGCGGTCCTTCCGCGCGCACAATGACGCGGGCGGAATCGATCCGAAGCGCGGGCTTCTCGCTGGTGGACTCGTAAGCAGTGACGTTGACGGCGGCATCCCCGGCGGGATCAAACTGCACCGGCGCATTGTAGTCCACACCTTCGTAGGTTGTTTGCAGCAGATAAAATCCGTTGGTGTCAATCTTATTGTCGTTGATGGCAAAATGGCCGCTTGCATCGGTGGTAGCTTCACCCACCATGGCCATACCGCTCCTGGGGCTGATCACATCCACTTTCTGGCGGGCCAGCGGGCGCTGGGTGGTGCCATTGGATACCTGCCCCTGGATCCGTGCTGCGAGAGAACGAATGGGAGTTCCCAAAAGGACGGTGAATACACCCAGAACCGCCACAACCGCGAATGTAACTTTCCTTTTCACTTTGAACAAAAACTCAACTCTGTAAAACGCCGCGAGAGGGCCGTAAACCTCCGGCTTAGTTCTTGCGAGTTTGCTGTGGAAGTTCTTTGCCGCAGTTCCCGCAGAATTTCACCGGCAGCGGATTTTCGAACTCGCATTCGGGGCATACGTAGGGATCCGGGCGCTGGGACTTCCTCTGCGCACGCCGCTCTGCAACTTGTCTTTCAATCATCAGATCGTGTTCCGTGATTTCTTCCTGTTCCTGAGAGGCCAGCATCAGCTGCGCAGCTTCAGCCAGATGATTTTCCCGCAGGGACTGGTAGTCTTCTTTAGCGACCTTCCCGGCTTTATATTCGAACTCCAAGTCTTGCAGGTTTTCGTAGACTACCATTCGCCGGCGTTTTAAATCCGTGAGCGGCGTCACATCAATTGGCAGGGCGCTTTCGGAGGGACCTTCTGGAGCCAGCAGGGGCGTCACCGTAAATACGGCCAGCCCGATAACCAGCAGGATTGCAATTCCCAGTTCCATCTTCTTGCCTTTGCTTATCGTTTTCTGCTGCCATCAGCAGATCAATCAATGTACTTCTTCATTTCCTCTTCCACAGCGCTGCGAACGCTTTCATCCACGGGATGCGCTGTTGACGCGGCGGCCACCTGAACGGCCGGCCGCCGCCATCGTCGGACAATCGCCATAGCCAGTAGCAGGCCGATCAGAAGTCCAATGCCCGGCAGAACCCATGCCGTCAGGTTGAACCCGCTCGCGGGCGGAGCGGCCAGCACCTTTTCCCCGAAGCGGTTTACGAGGTCCTGAAGAATGGCGGGCTCACTTTTGCCTTGTTCCACGTCCGCACGGATAATCCCGCGCATTTCCTCTTTCTCTGCGCAACGCAACATCGGGCAATGATTCAGGGTCGTGACGCAACCGCACAGGCAGTAAACCTTGTCTCCAATGTCCTTCTCAATCTGCCCGGGAGTTTGCGCCGCCATGGCCACGTTGACCAGAGCGAAACAGAACACGAGAATTTTCAAGGACCTGCTAACGGGCATGATGCGCCTCAGCAACTACCTGCTGGTCCTTGTGGAGATCCGCCATCTGCCGCTCAATCCTGCTGGGGATCAGTGCCAGTATGGTTCCTAAGAGAACGATCATGCCGCCAATCCACACCCACTGCACCAGCGGATTGATGATCACATGGATGATCGCTTTGCCTGAATCCGGATCTGTGCCTGCCATCACCACGTAAAGGTCGCGGGCCAGGTTCGATTTTAATGCGACGTGGCTCAAGGGCTGCTGCTCCGCGATAAAGAAACGTTTTTGCGGTTCCATCACTCCCAGGGAATGCCCATCTTTCGTCACACTCAAAGCGACGGTCTCATACTGGTAGTTGGCCTTCTTGCCGGCATCGATGCTTTCGCAGCGGAACATATAGTCTTTGGCCTGGAGAAGATCACCCGGCCCCATCAGCCCTTGCGTTTCAAATCTGAATGCCTGCCCGGCGAACCCTACAAACATCAGAACGATACCGAAATGGACAATGTAACCACCATACCGGCGGGTGTTCCGCATGGTCAGGTTGTAAACCGCCGAAAAGAAGTTTTCCTTGCTGGTCTTCATTCGCGTGCGGGCGCCTTTGTAAAACTCCCCGACAATGCTGGCGGCAACAAAAGCGCAGAGGAACAGAGACATCCAGGTGTAAAGCTGATGAACGCCCACATAAAATAGGATTCCACCCACGATGGCGGCAAAAATCAGAGGAACGGTGAAATTACGCTTGATGCTCTGGAATGAAGTTTTCCTCCAGGCCAGCAGCGGCCCCGCGCCCGTGAGGAACAGCAGCAAAAGGCCGATGGGGATCATCACCTTGTTGAAGAACGGCGGTCCCACGGTCACCGTAACGTTTTCTATCGCCTTGGAGACAACCGGAAAGATGGTGCCCCACAGTACGGCCAGCACGGCGGCCAGCAGGATCCAGTTGTTAAACAGGAATCCGCTTTCGCGCGAGGCGACGGCGTCCAGCCGGTTCTCGGTTTTCAGGAAATCCAGGCGGAGAAAAAGCACCGTCAAAGAAAAACCCGCGATGATGGCAAGAAAGACGGAAAACCACGGGCCGATGTCGGACTTCGCAAATGCGTGGACCGAGGATATGATGCCACTGCGTGTCAGGAACGTTCCAAAAATGGAGAGGAAGAAAGTCAGGATGATCAGCACCATGTTCCAGACTTTCAGCATGCCTCGTTTTTCCTGGATCATCACCGAGTGGAGAAAGGCGGTACCGGCCAGCCACGGCAGCAGCGAGGCGTTCTCGACCGGGTCCCATGCCCAGTAGCCGCCCCAGCCGAGAACGTGATAGGCCCAAAGGCCTCCCAGTACGATGCCGGTGCCCAGGAACATCCACGGCACCATGACCCAGCGGCGAGTCACGCGGATCCAGTTGTCACCCAATTGGCGCGTCATCAAGGCCGACATGGCAAAGGCGAAGGGAATGGCCATCCCGACGTATCCGAGATAGAGCATCGGCGGGTGGATCACCATCGAATGGAACTGCAGGGACGGGTTCATCCCATTTCCATCCGGCGGAGCATACGGCGTCACCCCGGTCGCCGTGGCCAGAGAAAGTTGGTTGAAGGGATTTGCCACACAGAAAGTGAGCAGAGTGAAAAACGTTGCCACGCCCATGCAGATGGCGATGATGTAAGGCATCAACTGGCGGTTCTTCCGCCGGTTCAGCAGGACGGCCATGGCGACGTATATCGAAAGCAGCCAGGTCCAGAACAGCAACGAGCCTTCCTGTCCTGACCACAGGACCGGAATCTTGTAAAGCAAAGGAAGCTCGCGGCTGGAGTGCGAAGCCACGTAAGCGCTGTGGAAATCATTGGTGAGGATCAGGTACTCAAGGGAGACCACCGCCAGCGTGGCCATGGCAAAAAAGCCCAGGACGGCGCGTTGTGCGCTTTTCAGCATCCGGGGGCTTCGAAGCTTCCCGGCGATGGCGCCGGCGATCATCCCATAGATGGCAAATACCAGTGCGGCGATAAGCCCAACGGCTCCGACTTGATTCATGGCTGGTCAGGTCCCCCTTGCTCCTGGTCTAATAGTACCGCTTCGCATGGGAAGTTGAGCTTGGCGGAAAAGATTGTGGTCGATTTCAATGCTCATTCACCGTAGGAAGCCACTTTGGAGGCTGTGTTGGCCTCCTTCGGGGCCGGAGGCACGGCTTTGTATTTGGAGGCGCATTTGGCCTGGACCTGCTGTGCGCGGAAAGTGCCGTCTGCCAGGTAACTGCCTTCGACAATCGCGTTGGCCCCGCCCTTGAAGTCATCCGGCAAGGCATCGTTGCCAATGTAGGTAACAGGAATGGATTCGTGGTCCTGCGAGATTCGGAAGGTCAGAATCTGCCCACTTCGATGAATGGAGCCGGGCACGATGATGCCGCCCACACGGACATGCTGGTGCGTGGACTTCCCGCTGGTCAGCTCCTTGACGGTTACATAGTAGGTTTTTGATTGTTGAAACCCGGAAACCGCTTCCCAGCCCACGGCTGCAAGAATGATCGCTATTCCGATCCCAAATTTTAACTTCTTGTTCCTGTTCGCCATGAGTATTATCCATCCTCTCCGGCAATCGCGTGATCCAATGGGAATTTAACATCTAATTGTGCACTTTCGCTCAGTTCTAGTCAATGGCCTTTGCAGCGTTGCGCCGCGTTTCATTACCAGCAAACTGAGGAAATGGTGGGGGCTCTCCCAAACGGCGAATGGGGTTCTCCGTTAACCCGCACATCCTTTCAGATTCTTCACAATACAGGCCTTGTCTGGAGATATAATCGTGTCGTTTTCAATCACGCCAATCCGCCACTCCTGCCCGGAATTGGCCTGCGGGATCCCATGCGAATTTCGTTATTACAGGAGTCAAAAATGCCAAACTGGACAAGACGTGATTTCCTGAAAAGTGGTATTGCCGCTTCAGCCGGGGCAGCCTCGCTCGGGTCGAATACTGAAGAAATTCTGGCGGAACCGCGTGCGGCACTTGTCGGAACTTCCGGCGAGCCCTCCTCCGCGGGTCCGTTGCGAGAGAGATTGTTGCTCGATTTTGGGTGGCGTTTTCATCTTGGCAACGCCGCTGACCCTTCGAAGGACTTTGACT
Organism: Acidobacteriota bacterium; assembly: GCA_021789565.1. Next base: position 5,447 of record JAJYJL010000059.1, on the reverse strand, counting down.
ACGGCCTCGGCACTGGATACCAGAAGACCGGGGCCTTGTTTTCCAAGCCTTCTCGCCCCAATTTTGATGACAGCGGCTGGGAGGCCGTCGATCTGCCTCATGACTGGGCGGTGGCGTTGCCTTTCCATGAAGACGAATGGCTGACGGCCCACGGCTCCAAGCCGCTGGGGCGAAACTATCCGGAAACCAGCATCGGCTGGTACCGGCGAGTATTTGAAATTCCATCCGGCGACCTCGGCAGGCGGCTGAGCCTGGAATTTGACGGCGTCTTTCGGGACTCCATGGTGGCGCTGAATGGCAACTTTCTTGGGCGAAACTTGAGCGGTTACGCGCCCTTTTCTTATGACATCACGGAGCATGCCTGGTACGGCCGCAAGAACGTCCTGGTGGTTCGCGTTGACGCCACCGAGCACGAGGGCTGGTGGTATGAAGGTGCGGGGATTTACCGGCATGTCTGGCTGGTGAAAACCAGCCCGGTGCACGTGCCGCAGTGGGGCACTTTTGTGACTTCTGAGGTGAATGAAAATTTTGCGACACTCACCATCGCAACGGAAGTCTGCAACGATCAGGACAGCGAGGCGTCCTTCACAGTGGTTTCAAAGGTGCTGGACAGCACGGGCAATGTGGCGGCCACACACCGCGCGCCTGCAGTTTCACTTCCCGCGTGGCGGCGTCACAAAGTTACGCAGAGGGTCAAGGTCAGCAACCCTCAGCGGTGGTCCATCGAAGGGCCGAAAATGTACCGCCTGGAGACAACCGTTGAGGTCGAGGGAAGTGCGACGGATACCTGCCAGACCCCCTTTGGCATCAGGACCGTTGAGTTCGACAAGGACAAGGGGTTTTTTCTGAATGGCAAGCCGGTAAAGATCAAGGGAACCTGCAACCATCAGGACCATGCCGGCGTGGGGATTGCGCTGCCGGATCGCCTGCAGTATTTCCGCATCGCCAAGCTGAAGGAGATGGGATCCAACGGACTGCGCACTTCCCATAATCCGCCTACTCCTGAGCTGATGGACGCCTGCGACCGGCTGGGCATGGTGGTGCTGGACGAAACCCGCATGTTTTCGTCGGCCCCGGAAGGCCTCAGCCAATTGAGCCGCCTGATTCGCCGCGATCGCAACCATCCCAGCGTGGTCTTCTGGTCCACCGGGAACGAGGAAAATGAACAGAGCACCGACCGCGGGGCACGCATGTGCCGGACCATGAAACGGCTCGTCCAACGGCTCGATCCCACCCGGCCTATTACACAGGCGATGAACGGCGGCTGGGGCCAGGGAATTACCACCGTGCTGGACATCATGGGGTTCAACTACAAGCACGCACCTGAGATCGACGGTTTTCGCCGGAAGTTCCCGGATAAGCCTTGCGTCGGGACCGAAACGGCCAGCACCGTTTCCACGCGCGGAATTTATTTCAACGATCCGGAGAGAGGGTATGTCAGCTCCTACGACGTGAATTATCCTCCCTGGGCCACGTCGGCCGAGGAGTGGTGGCAGACCTACGACCAGCGACCGTGGCTTTCGGGCGGCTTTGTCTGGACAGGTTTTGACTATCGCGGCGAGCCCACGCCTTACGGCTGGCCGTGCATCAGTTCGCATTTCGGGCTCATCGACACCTGCGGCTTTTTCAAAGACCTGGCGTACTACTACAAGGCGTGGTGGGGCGATCAGCCGGTGCTCCATTTGTTTCCACACTGGACATGGGACCAGGAAGGCATGCCCATTGACGTCTGGTGTTTCACCAATCTGGACAAAGTGGAACTGTTCCTGAACGGCAAGAGCCTGGGCATGCGGACCGTGCAGAAGAATTCACACGCGGCATGGAAAGTAAATTACATGCCAGGCATGATCGAAGCCCGTGGTTACAAGGGCGGCCGGCAGGTGATGACCGCCAAAAGGGAAACCGCCGGCGCGCCAGCTCGGATTGTGCTCAAGCCCGACCGGTCAAAAATCGATGCGGACGGCGAAGACGTTTCGGTGGTTGCCGTGAGCGTGGTGGACCCGCAGGGGCGGGTGGTTCCGGCAGCCGACAACCTGATCAGCTTCCAGCTTTCCGGCGCCGGAAGGCTCATTGGCGTGGGCAATGGCGATCCCTCGAGCCACGAGGCCGATAAGGCCAGCCAGCGGCATGCTTTCAACGGTCTGTGCGTGGCCATCGTGCAATCAACCAAGCAGGCCGGGCCGATCACGGTGCAGGCTTCATCGCCGGGGCTGAACCCCGCCACGGTCACCATCGAGTGCGAACGGGCAACTCCGCGTCCAGCCGTGGCTTAAAGCCGGGGCGCGATTCGCCGGTGTTTCAGAAGCGCGTGCATCCGCCCGTGCCTGCACGGTTCCGGACACTGAGACTTGTCCTGCTGCCAGGCCATCTACTTTTCCTCCCATTTCAGGTGTGACCCTTGCACCGGCTGGTGCAGGTATACCCCAACCCGTATAGTCCCATTCGGCCCCCGGGTATGCCCGGCGCGGCAATCTTTTTTTCGATTCATATTCCACTTTAAATCATTGCCTTACGTTGGCGGTCGGGTTTTGATGCGTTTGGCCACACTCGTGCTGTTATGGTGGGTGAACGACCCTATTTCTTGAGGAGGAACCTCCAAGTATGAAAAAGCTTCTAACACTGTTGGCTACACTGGCGATTGCCGTGTCGATGTCGATGCCGGTATTTGCAACTGCAGCTCCGGGAGGACAGGACACCCAGACTTCTCAACCCAAGGTTAAGAAGGCAAAGAAAGCGAAGCACGCCAAGAAAGCAAAAAAAGCAAAGAAAGCAAAGAAGTCTAAGAAAGAAAAGAAGAGCGAGGACACCCCGGGCCAATAATGGACCCATGCGGCTCAGGATATTCAGCGTCGTAGCCGCTTAAAATAGACTCAACCCCTGCCGGATCTCCGGCAGGGGTTTTTTTCAGGGGGTTGAAACATGAGGGTTGCCTGCAGAACCATGCTCCCTCCGGGTTCTTCAGACCCGTGGCTGACTTTAGGCATCTGCAGGACTAGATATGAAAAGTGCAACCCCGGCTCTGTTCGCCCTGATTGGGGTTTAGGACCCCCCCTATTCGTCCTTAATAGCGGCTTTCACCATTTGGAGCATGGCGGGCGGAATGCTGGATGCGTTGATTCCATGGTCTTTTTCGGCGTGCTCAGCGGCCAGTTTCATTAGTTCTTCTTCATTTCCTGCCCGGATTTCCTTGGGACAGTTGGTTCCTAAGTCACTACAGCGCAATACCTTTCCCATTTCAGCCTCCTTGCTTTATTCTTCAACCTGAAGCGCCATCATAGCACATTTTGTTAATTAAATAGTTAATTCCTTGAATAGGCTACACATAATGGCCAGTGTGGCATCTGTTTTCTTGCTTTGGGCAACGTCTTCGCGGATAATAGACTCTACTCAATGGAATGCTATGGGGAACTGTTTATGAAGGGGCGCATGGCCGGGGTAGTGGTGCTGGCGGGATTACTGGTCTCGTCATCTTGCGCTCCCGGTAACGTATACTTCCAGAAAGGGCGCAAAGCGGAACTCAGGGGAGACTGGGACACCGCCCTGATCAACTACGAAAATGCCGCGAAGTCACGGCCTGGGAACTCCGAGTATCAGCTTCGGGAAACACACGCCCGGATGGAAGCCTCGTTGTTTCACCTGAAACAGGGGAAAGAGTTTCTGCGCCAGCAGCGGGTTTCGGCGGCCATTGGAGAGTTCCAGAAGGCTGCCAGCATTGATCCCAGCAACCAGGCTGCCAGGCAGGAACTTGCCCGGTTGTTGTCAAAGGAAGTGGCTGACAAGCAGGCCCGGGAACAGGGACTGAGGGAGGCCATCAAGGCATCTGAACGCCAGCAGCAGCCTGCTGTAGCCGAGTTGAAACCCTTGCCGCAGGAGCCTTTGACTCACTTTCGCATCAGCGCCGACAGCAAGCGGGTCTACGAGACGCTTTGCAAGCTTGCCGGGATTAACGTTGCCTTCACTTCCGACTTTCAGGCCCAGCCGGTTTCGATGGACCTGAACAATGTGACGATCGAGAACGCTTTGCACATCCTTTCGTTGCAGACCCACACGTTCTGGAGGGTTGTTACTTCGAACACCATCCTGGTTGTCCCTGACAATCCTGCAAACCGCCGCGATTATCAGACCGAGGTGTTGAAGACGGTCTATCTGGACAATTCGCTGAAACCTGCCGACCGCACCGCAATTACCACGGCGCTGAAGCAGATTCTGGGTATTCAGCGGATTATCGACAATCCCAGCGCCAACGCCATCATCATCCGTGACTCACCTGAAAAGGTGAAGGAAGCCGTGGCCCTTATCCATGACCTTGATCACGGCAAAGCCGAGATCTTGATCGACGTTACAGTTCTTGAAGCGGATGCAGACCGGGTCAGAGAACTGGGCTTGTCGCCGGCAACCATCAGCCCATCCGGCTCCATTACCCAGGGATTCCAGGGGGCTGCGGTTTACAGCCCGCTGAGCGCCGCCACTCTCGCAGGGCACATTGGGCTGAACGACTATGGCCTGGTTGTTCCCAGCGCCATCGCGAATGCCATTCTGAATGATTCCACCACGCACATCATGCAGAATCCGGAAGTTCGCGTGACCGACGGCGACACCGCCACCCTGCGGATTGGAAGCCGGGTGCCTTACGCCACCGGCAGTTTTCTGCCTTCGCTCGGAATTGGAGGCGCAACCGGCGGGCAGTCGGGTGGGTTCGGCGGCTTGATCGCGAGTACGCAATTCCAGTTTCAGGATGTCGGGGTCAATGTGGACCTGACGCCGCATTTGCTGCCGGATGGCGAGATCGCGATCCACGCGAAAATTGAGATTTCATCGGTGCAGCCGTCGGTCAGCATTGCTGGTGTTAACGAGCCAACATTTGGACAGCGGCAAATTGAGCACGATATTCGGTTGGAAGAAGGAGAAACGAGCGTACTGGGTGGCTTGCTTCAGACGACAGACACGACCACCGTTTCTGGCGTGCCTGGGCTTGGCAACATTCCCGGCCTGAAATACTTATTCAGCGATACCAAACACGAAAAGGTGCGGACCGACGTGTTGATCATGCTGACTCCACGGGTTATCCGGCTGCCGGAATCCTCCGTGGAGGCCGCTGCGGCGCAGGCTCCTGCACAGCCTGTAACAGGGTCTTCGGCTCCTCCCTCTTCAGCACCTGCTCGTCCTGCCTCGCCCGCTCCGCCCATCTCTGCGCCTCCTTCTCCAGGAAGGCCACCGCAACGGCCATGAGACGCTTCTTTAGAAATCGGATCAAGATACTGTCTGCCAGCCGGGGTTTTACCCTGGTGGAGATGATTGCCGCCATGGCCATCCTCCTCCTCTTAACCACCGTCGCCCTGCCCGTTGCCCGGATGGAGGTCCAACGTACCAAGGAGGCGGAGCTGCGTCGCGACTTGAGGACGATGCGCAACGCCATTGACCGCTACAAAGACTTCGCCGACCGGGGC
>JAJYJL010000058.1 GCA_021789565.1 Acidobacteriota bacterium | reverse complement strand
AACATCCCGATGCTGACCGGCGGCAGCCCCAGGGAGTATCCCATTTCGATTCCCTGGGCCGTCACATCCAGGCTCGGTGGATCCTGGAACCCGCCTGACGGGATCAGGTCTTTTAAGGCATTGACGAAGCTCAGCGGTCCCGTGAACTCGATTCCCGCCAGGTCCGCATTGACATCGGGCTTTTTTCCATTGACCGACTTGAAGGAGAGTTCCTTGAACTTGATGATGAGGACCTCGACGACCGACGGCACCAGATGAATCTCGAAGTCTTTCATCACCGCGCTGACTTCGTAGCTGGGCGGGTTGTTATCAAGCGTCTTGGTCAGCGTGGCGTTCACGGTCAGCGCCTGGGACCGGTTGCCCGTGACTTTGAAAAACGGGGCCTGGCCCGGCGCAGCGGACACATCCTTGACTTCCGGCTGCCAGGTAAAGCTGGTCACTACTGCTTGGGGAAGATGGCTGGTGACGAATTTCGGGACTTTCTCCAGCGCCGACGAAAAATTGCTGACGTCGTTGATAACCTCCTCTAAGGAAATGTCCCCCAGGAGCTTGGCGTCCAGGGCGGACTTGAAGAACTGCTTGGGATCGAACTTTCCCCCGACGATGGTCGCCAGGTCCCCGGCGACGGGGCCCAGCAGGCGCGACAGTCCGGAAATATCCATGCTGGGCGTCAGCAAGCCGCCCACCTTGTCGGAAGCGCCTCCTGAGCCTCCAAACATGAGCGGCACGTTGTTCAGCAGGCTGGCAAACACCTGGCCCTGGTTGGCGGCGGATTCAATCCCATGAGCCAGGTAGGTTGTGTCGTAAGCAATGTCCGTTGCCGCATTCCGCCCGGTAAGTTGCTCGACCGTGGCAATGCGGACCGCCGAACTGCTGATGGCCGGATAGAAATAAGGCTGGCCTGCCGGAACGGTCTGTGGGTTTTCCGGCGATTCACCCAGGAAAGACATGGAACTGGTTTCAAACGCCGTATCGCCCGGCAGTTTGTTTTTTGCGTAGGCCACTTTCTGCCCAAAAAAGGGCCGCACGCGCCTGGAATCGTTCGGGTCGGAATTGTAAGAGTTTAGGACGGTTGCCGATTGTTGCGTGTTTCGTGCTGAGTCGGCCATCACGAAAATCAGGGGCGCCGTAAACTCGGTGGTCTTTCCTTCCCAGTCCACTCCAAGCATCTTGAACTGGAAGTCCTGCTCCCCGACGCGCGGCCAGAAAGCGGCTTCGCCCGGCAGGATGGATACGGGTTTGTCCAGCGCCGGCGTGCTCAGGGTGCTGATGCGGACGGTCTGGAATGGAATCCTGGGGCCCTGGGGATGAGGCTGTCCGGAGGCCGGATAACTCTTCTCGTGTTCCCGCACAACCACAAAGGTCTGCTGCCGCAGATAAGCCGCCATCTCTCCGGAAGGCGTCCGGTTGAATTTGCGCTCGGTAATCGTGATCCTGACTGCGCGGTGGCCGAAGGGAAACAGATAGCCGCGCTCCACGATCCGCACGTACTGGTCCCGCCCCATGGCTGCGATATGCCGCCAATTTTCGACGCTAAATGAGAATTTTCCGCTCTGGCATGCCTGCTCGCGGACGTCTTCCGGCGGATCCCAGGCGCCATCAATATTCATCCATGCGCCCAGCGTGGAAAGCATCAGCCGGTTGACCTGGATGGGCGGCGGCGTGTATTTACCGTTAGAAACCGTTGTGATGGTGGGATCGGAAGAGAGCCTGACGATTTCGTAACGTTGCCGCGTGTTGATGGCCGGGGTTGCAAACGGGGTTGACCCTGTGATATTGGTCAGGCACCCCGCCCGGTAATCGGTGGCCCAAACGGCGCGCACCGTCCGGTAAAACTCGCTCTGCTCATCGACGGTCCCCGGCTGTGATCGGACTCCCAGCCGGGTGTGCCAGAGTTCGGTGGCCCCGCCGTGCGTAACGGCCCTGGCCGAGTGGGCCCAACCCGCATAATAGTTGGGTGAAAGAATAATCCGGTACGGAGCTTCGATGGCAGTCTGAAAAATCCCCGGTTCTTTGACCTGGACGAACGGGCCCCGTCTCATCTGCGGTTGCGACATCTCCGCCTGCGCCTGAAGGGCCGATTGACGATTTTTCTTCTTGTTTTTCTTCTTGCTGCCACTCACCACCGGCACCGCAGTGGCAACGGACGGCTCAACTTGCTGGTAGTACTGAGAACTTTGAATCACCTGGCCCTGGGGTTCCTGGACCCTCTGCCTGGATCCGGCCCCGGAGATTGGCATCAACACAAGCCTGGGCAGCGGCGTTGCCAGCGGCGTCACGCTCTGCTCAAATTGCGCCCAGTTCAGGAGGGATTCCAGCGTATAAGGGATTTCCGCGACGCTGTTTGGCACGATGAACGCCAGCCGGCTTGGGCCGGCCAGCCGCGCCGGGACAGGCGGCTCGGCATTCTTGGGCAAAGGCTGCGGAAAATCGCTTTCGAAAAAAGCTTCCTCGGCAATATGCTGAGGCCCGAACTGGACCACCAGGTAGGCCGGCTGATCCGGTTGCACTCGCACCAGGCTCGGCGTGCCCCCGCCAGCCGCAAAATTCATGTTATAAAAATCGAGCGTAAGAGCCAGCAGGTCATCGGGCCGGATCAGGTCAAAGCTGAGATTCTGCTCCGAAATGGGCGGGAACACGGGATGCAGCGAACCCCTCACTTTTCCCAGGTGGACTGGCAGCACCACATTGATTTGCCCGGGTTGGAGGTGAGACGGAGTCCCCAGTTCTCTCGGAGGGCTCTGCGGCAAAGATCCCCCTTCAGTAGGATGGGTCGGAGTCAACCCTCCAGGGCTCTGCGGCAAAGATCCCCCTTCGGTGGGACGGGGCTGGATCACCCGTCGGGGGTTTTGCGGTCCGGCTAGAGCCTTTGCTTTGCCCGGTCGAACCTGGAGCAAAACCTTCTTTTTCTCCAGCTTGATTTTGGGCGCGACCTTTTTCTTCTCCTTCTTTTTCTCCTTGTGATTTTTGCGCAGGAGGATCTGTTCCTGCTGGGTCTGCGGGGGGATCAGAAAGGCCAGTTGGGTGCCTTCCTTGATCGTTCCGGGTCGCACAATGACCCCAGGCAATGGCGCGGCGATCTGCTTCAACGCCGGTGCGCAGCGTATCCGCGGGGCCTGCCCATTGACGCTGACGGCTTCAAAAGCGGGCGCGTCCGCGCTGTCGCCGATTTCAAAGCTGCAACCCTCCGCATGAACCCAGGAAGACTCGTGCGCGTAATCCGCCACCATCGCCGCCTGCCGTCCCGCAGAATCGGCCACCATCGCGTAACGTGCGTTGCGCAGGGACAAACGGAATGGCTTGCCATCGCTTCCCCAAAAATCGCCGTCGGGAATGAAGGCGATGCTGGGTTTATCGTTTCGGGATTCCGCAATCAGAGCACGGTGGATGCCGCTGGCAGCACTTTCACCCGTCTCAATTCGGATCTGGTCAAAGGCGCTGTCAGAGACCACGAGGCTGGAGGCGCCCCTTGGACCCAGCAGCGGCTCGAACGGCCACGACCGGCCGCCTCGATTCATGGCCAGCAGGGTCCGCCGCTCCCGGGGTTTGCTGACCATGCTGGGCTCGCCGGGATTCAGCAGAGCAATAACCAGAGAATCCGACACCGTTTGTCCGCCAAAACCATCGAGCCGCGCGATTCCTTGTCCGGCCACGCGCAGCGTCCAGTTGGGCAGGAATTCAGCACGGGCGCGCCCGTTAAGAGTTAGCCTCGATGAATCTCCCGGCCCCGCGATGCTTCGATCAAGCTGAACAGCCGACCACAGCTCCGCTTTGCCCCGCAGCCAGCGCTCAAAAGGCGCTTCACCCTGAAAACCACCCAGCGCCATCCGAAGGTGCATCCGCCAGCCCGCCGCCGCGCGTTCCAGTTTGCATTCCAGGTCCGCCGGCAAGCCCGTGCCCGGATATCGGGCGTTCACCAGCGCAACAAGGACCAGCTTCCCGCTTTGCGACACGTGCAACGCCGGCGCGCCCGCAAACCGCCGGGTGTCGATCGCCCATCGCTCCCGCCCGTCCAGCCTGAAGGCGACACGTTTGTGGCCGGGAACAAACTGCAGGCGGCCCTCCGGCGCTCCGAACTGGAGCGGCAGGGTGGCCGCAGCCGTCCCCGCCAGCCCCAGCATCTCCCGGCGGGTGAAAGAAAGCCGGGACTGGTTATCCAGCAGATCAATGGCGGAAAAGCCGGATCGAGGCAGGCGGGGCAATCGACGTGAGCGAAGAGCTGACAGGTCCAGGCGAGGACGCCTCATGAGTTAACCTCCAAGCAAATCAGTTTCAACTAAAGGTACAAGATCGGGTTACTTCGGTGTAACTCTGTGACTTCCCCTCGCCCGGCGGTAATATACCGTTGATTGTCCAGTTATGCAACCATCCGAAGAACAAAAAAATCAGCCTGGATATTTTTTCCCGACGCCTGTTCAAATTTCTGCAATTCAGGCTTACACTCCTTGGGGAAAGCGCGCAGGCGACGAGCAGACTTTTTGCCTCCAGGCCTTGGCCCAGGGATGGCAACAATCCGGCTGATCGCGGCGCGTGTCCCGGTCGCACGAAACACTCTCAGGTTTCATTCGCAAATTGCCTGACGTGGAGGGTTGCATTGTTCAATCAGGTACTCGACCCGATGCACAACGTGGCGCTGACGGCGCTGGTGGCGCTGGTTCCGGTGGTTCTACTGCTGGTGCTGCTGGCCGTATTCCGCATGACGGCCTGGCTGGCCACGCTGATTGGAGCCGCCGTGACCCTGGGGCTGGCGCTGGTGGTGTGGCAGGTTCCCCTGGGCCATGCCGTCAAGGCGTGCCTTTACGGCAGCGCCACGGGCGTCTGGGCGGTGGACTGGATCACCTTCTGGGGCGTTGTCATCTTCAACACGCTGACCCTGACCGGCGTCTTTGGAGATTTCCAGAAATGGCTGATCGCCAACGCCACTGCTGATGTGCGGGTCCAGACCATTCTGCTGGCCTGGGCGTTTGGCGCGCTGCTGGAAGGCTTGGTGGGGTTTGGTTATCCCTGGGCAGTGGTGGCGCCGCTGCTGATCGCGCTGGGCATTCGCGACCTCGACGCTATTCGCGTGGCGGCCATTGCCAATAACGCTCCGGTCTCATTCGGAGCGCTGGGCGTTCCCATCATCGCACTGGCTGCCGTGACGGGTTTGCCTTTGATGGCGTTGTCCGCATCCATTGGCAAGATTGTGGCGCTGCTGGCGCTGGTTCCACCCTGGGTGCTGATTTACCTGGTGGCCGGGAAACGCGGGCTTCGCGGCGCATGGCCACTGGCCATCGTCGGTTCGTTCGCATACATTGCGGGACAGTTTCCTGTGTCGCAATACCTGGGCCCCTACCTGCCCGACATCAGCGGCGCCGTGGTTTGTTTTGTCGCATTGCTGGTGCTGCTGCGCTTCTGGAAACCCAAAGAGACGCTGGGCTATGGCGGCGTCCCGGTGCCGGCGGACCAGGCTAATCAGTCAAACGGGCACGGCCTGCCCCGGCGCCGCGTGCTGGCGGCCTGGGCGCCGTTCTTTCTGCTGGTGGGTGTGGTGGTGCTGTGGACAGGTCCGTGGTCGTCGCTTCCCGGCATCACGCTGGCGAGCTTCAAAGTGGATGGAATTTCTTCTCTGAGCCACAAGCTGATCAGCGCCTCGTTCGGTTTCACGCCGTTCATCGGCGGAACATCCATCTTGGTCTCCTGGGTGCTGATTACGCTGATGCTGCGGCCGGGAAGCTCGACTCTCAAGGCGGTCTTCCGTAAAACCCTCGGGCAGATGTGGGGAGCGCTGCTGGTGGGGGTATTTATCTTCGCTCTGGCCTTTATCTTCAACTATTCCGGCATGGCCTCCTCGCTGGCCTATGCCTTCTCGAAGCTGGGCGTCTGGTTCATTGTAGTGGCGCCCATCCTGGGCTGGATAGGCGTGGCGCTTTCCGGGAGCAACACTTCGACGAACGCCATGTTCGGGGCCTTCCAGGCGATGGTGGGGAACCTGCTGGGCTTCCCGGTGTTGCTCGCGCCTTCGTTGAATTCGGTGGGGGCGGAAGTCGGCAAACCGATTGCTCCGCAGACGGCCAGCGTCGGTGTGGCCACTACGGGATACGTGCGAAACGAAGGAGAAGTGATCCGGCACAATATGGGATGGACGCTGGTCCTGGTGGCCGTGCTCATCTGCATCGGACTGTTTTATTACTTTGTGATGCCACACGCCATGATGCTGCACTAATTTCAGGAGGAAGAAATGCAACGATGCGTTCCAGATGGCCAGGGTGGGCGACCCTGCCGGGGTCGGACGCGGCATTTTTGTTTACGATTTCTCAAAAGCTCCTGCGAAGGGGAATTAGGACGAGAGGTTGATGTTCACCGAAACAGGAATTGATTTCAAGAGCGAGGTGGGTATGAACAATGTTAAGAATGCTTTCCTGGGGTTGTGTGTTATGGCTGTTACAATAGGTTGCGCCGCCTTGGCCAATGCCGCGCAACAGGGGACGCCAACAAAAGTCCAGTACTACCCGCACCAGCAGGTGGCCGAAGCCTTTGCCAAGGGCGCGCACCTGGTGGAGGGCAACTCAGGACATGCAGTCTACCAGGTGCTGACGGCGCGGCGGGACGGTCCGGGCGAGGTGGAAGTTCATTCGCTCGACACGGATATCATTTACATCATCAAGGGAACAGCATCCTTTGTCACGGGCGGAAAGGTTGTTGACGGGAGGAAGACTGCCCCGAACGAAGTCCGCGGCAAGTCGATCCTGGGCGGCACGCCGCACCATCTCAGCCAGGGGGACATTCTCATCATTCCGCACGGCGTGCCTCACTGGTTTAAGGCCGTGCAGCCTCCAGTTCTCTACCTGGTGGTCAAGGTGCACTAACCATTTTTGAAGGGCCCCTCAGGTCACAAAACCAAAAGGAGAAGTCTGATGACCAAATCCGATCGTTTTCAATACACGCGGCGCAGTTTTATCGGTGCGGCGGCTATTCTTGCGGGCGGTGCTCTGGCGCGCCCGGGCAAAGCGAACGCGCAATCCGCGCCCGCATCGCCGGCTGGTCCCGCCGCAAGCGCGGCCGAACCCAACTGGGATGCACTCAGCATTACAGTGGGTCCGCAAAAGGCGGACCTGGTGGGAAGCAATGAGAAAGTGATCCAGGCTGCAGTGGATTACATTGCCGGATGGGGCGGAGGCACGGTCCACATTCTTCCTGGAACTTACAGGATGCGCAATTCGGTCTCATTGCGGTCTGGCGTACGAATTGTTGGAAGCGGCCAGGACTCTGTTCTCCTCAAGGAGCCGGAGGTGAAGACCAAACTGGCGGAAGACTCGACCTCCTGGCAGCAAGAAGTTGTTCTGGCCGATCCCAATGGCTTCCAGGTGGGTGACGGAGTATGCCTTCAGGTGATCGATGAATGGCACCAGGGCGCCTGGTTCATTCAGCGCTCGCTGGTGGCTCGCAACGGCAACCGGTTCAAATTGAACAAGCCGCTGAGTGATGATGACTTCACCGTGAAAGGCAAAGCGACCATCGGCACGCTCTTCCCCCTCTTCAACGTGGACGGTGTCTCAAACGTACGAATTGAAAATATCGCTCTGGACGGTAACCGGGCCAGGCAGGAGTCGCTCTATCGTAACTGGGGCAACATCCTGGGAGGCATCTGGCTGAACAAGAGCAACCAGATCGAAATGCGCAAGGTCATCTCGCGGGAATCGTGCGCCGACGGCATCAGCGCGCAAACCTGCAACGATGTGCTGATTGAAGATTGCCACTGCCATGACAATCATGGATTCGGAATTCATTCCGGCACCGGCTCGCAGCGGCCCATCGCCCGCAACAACAAATTGGAAAACAATTACATCGGGTTTTACTTCTGCTGGGGTGTGCATCACGGACTGGTGGAAAATAACGTCATTCTGAACAATTCACAATATGGCGTCCGGCTGGGCCAGAAAGACAGAGACAACGTCGTGCGAAACAATGAAATCCGGAACAGCGGGAAGGTCGGGGTGATCTTCGAGAGGGTGGGCGACAATCCGGAATATTCTCCCGATGGAAACCGCCTTGAAGGAAATCGAATTATCGACAACGGAGGAGAAACAGGCGTGGGAGTGGACGTCGGGGGAGTAACGAAAGACGCCGTGGTCGAACGAAATGAAATCTCAGAAACCCGCCAGCCGCTGAAACGCGTTGGATTGAGGATCGGCGCCCGCACCCGCGACGTGAAGCTTGCCGCTAACCGAGTGACAGGATTCTCCGTAAACGTCCTGGACCTGCGTAAAGCAAGCTAGAAATCACAGGGCGCGGACACACAGATCCAGCGAATCGGATTCTGCGCTCAGCTTCGCACGCAGCGCAAGCACCACGAGGGTTGAGGCGCGCACCAAATGAACGGAGGCACCTGATGGCGCTTTCGCCGGAAGAAATGAGAACCCAACTTCGAGGACTTTTTTCCTTTCCCGTCACGCCTTTCACTGAAAGCCTGGAGGTCGATCTCGCCCGTTACCGGGAGCACGTCGCCTGGATGGTGGAGGGCAAACCCGCAGCGCTTTTCGTCTGCGGAGGAACTGGAGAATTCTTTTCTCTCGACCTGGCAGAATTTCGAAGCCTGGTGAAAGTGGCGGTGGAAGAGGCCGGCGGCCGCCTGCCGGTGATTGCGGGCACAGGCTATGGGACCCGGCTCGCACTCAGTTTTGCAAAGGCAGCGGAAGAGGTTGGGGCCGACGGGTTGCTCGTCCTTCCGCCTTATCTTCTTCAATCTGAGCAGCAGGGACTCTACGAACATTACCGCCAGGTTGCGGCAGCAACCAGGCTTGGCGTCATTATCTATCAGCGAGACAATGCAATCTTCAGTCCGGCGACAGTTGCGCGCCTGTGCGAGTTGGATAATGTGATCGGCTTCAAAGATGGGCACGGCAACATGGAACTCCTGTTACGGATTCAAAAGCAGGCCGGTGAGCGGCTGGCCATCATCAACGGCATGCCGACGGCGGAGTTGTCGGCAGCGGCCTTCAAGGGGCTGGGCATCACAAATTATTCCTCGGCGGTTTTCAATTTTGTTCCCGCCCTCGCCAGAGCATTTTATGAAGCATTGGTAAGAGGCGACGTGCCGGCAATGGACCGCCTGCTTGACGCCTTTTACCGGCCACTCGCGGATTTGCGCGACCGCAGGAAAGGCTATGCCGTCTCACTGATCAAGTCCGGCCTGAACGTAATTGGCAAACCCGCTGGACCGGTGCGGCCGCCGCTCGTGGATTGTTCACGGGAGGATGAAGAGACGTTGAAAGCCATCATCGCTGGAGGGCTGGCGGCGATGAGGGGATAACTCCTGAGTTTTAAGTCCTGGCGCGATTCGCCAGTCGACGCCGGGACCATTCCAAAAAAGCGAGGCCATGATGAATCGCAGAAAATTCCTGAAATCTGCCGCCGGAGCGGTTGCAGCCACACCGCTGGCAGGGGCGGGCGCCCTGGGCGGACAGGGCAAAGTTGGCGAGCCAGCCGTGCACGGCCGGATGCAACTGGGCACGCAGTTCGGCGCCGCGCCTTCAGACGATACGTTGCGTGCGATTGCAGCATTCGGCGTCAAGCACATCTGCAGCGGCTTTCCGGCGCCGCAGTCCGACGAGCAATGGACGGTGGATGGCCTGCACCGGCTGCGCGACCGCATGGCGTCATTTGGGATCAACCTCGTGATGGTCCCGCTTCCGCTCAGTTCCAGTTACATCACTCGCGCGGAAAATCCAGCCATCATGCTGGGCGAGAGTCCGGAGCGCGACCGCGAAATCGACAAGATCTGCGGCATGATTCGCGATTGCGCCAGGGCCGGAATTCCTGCGGTGAAGTACAACATGACTATCCTGGGCGTCGTGCGAACCCAGAGCACCCGCGGGCGCGGTGGCGCCCTGTATAGTACGTTCGACTATACCGAGGCTGAAGCACAGCACCCGCCACTGACGCCGGCAGGCGAGGTGAGCGCCGACGAAATGTGGGAACGAATTACTTACTTTCTAAAGCGTGTGGTCCCCGTGGCGAACGAGTACAAAATCAGGATCGCCTGCCACCCGCACGACCCGGCCATGCCGCTGAAAGCGGGTTACCGCGGCGTCCATCGGGTGCTGGGGAGCGTGGACGGCCTCAAGCGATTCATCTCCATCTGCGCCAGCCCCTACCACGGCCTGAACTTCTGCCAGGGCACCGTTTCCGAAATGCTGCCGAATCCCGGCGAACAAATTTACGATGTGATCCGCTATTTCGGCGAGCGCAAGAAGATCTTCAACGTCCACTTCCGCAACATCCGGGGGCACTTCCTCAATTTTCAGGAGACCTTTCCGGACAACGGCAGCGTCAACATGCTGCGCGCCATGCGCACGTACAAAGAGGTCGGCTATGAATATATGGTCATGCCTGACCACGCCCCGACTATCGAGGGCGACAGCGGCCACAAGCAGGCCTTCGCATTCGAATACGGCTACATCGCCGCCATGCTCCAGACCGTTCAGGGCGAAGGCTGAAATCTCAAACACTGCGATCGACGCCAAGATACGGGAATTTGCAACAAGGGTTGGCAGAGTCGTTTGGAATCTGGTAGCGGGGGGGAGGATCGAACTCCCGGCCTAGGGATTATGAGACCCTCGCTCTACCACTGAGCTACCCCGCCACGATCTCGAAACCTTCAAACGCCTTATTAACAGGCTGCTCAACCAAGTTTAGGGGATAGTCGCGTTGGCGGTCAAGAAACTGATGGGCCCTGTCCAGGCCTCAGGAGCTTGCCTCATCCTCGCCTTCGGTTGCCGCCTGGCGGAGCATGTAGAACGTCAACTGCGTGTCGCCATGGCGGATGCTCCGCGTTCGCTCCAGCCGGTTGTACTTTTCTTCCAGAAAAAAGTGGCGCGAGTGTTCAGCGATGACCAGCGTGGCGGGCGTCAGCAGGCGCGAGCGGCCAAGTTGCCGGAGCACGTGATGATATTCACGCGCTTCCCCGTAAGGCGGGTCGAGAAAAATAAAATCGAAGGTGCTGCCTTCCTCGTCCAGCCTTTCGATGGCGGTCAGGACCTTGGTATTCATCAGGTAGAATCCGTCTTCCATCTTCAGGGCCGCCAGGTTCCTGCGGATCAGGTCCGTCGCCGCGCGATGAGACTCCACAAACACCACTTCCTTCGCGCCCCGGCTCAGGGCCTCCATACCCACCGCCCCGGAACCCGCATAGGCGTCCAGAAACGTCGAGTCCAGCACGCTCGGCCCCAGGACATCGAAAAGCGTTTCGCGCATCTGGTCTGAAGTGGGCCGAAGATGCTCGCCCTTCAGCGTCTGAATCCGTTGCCCCCGATTCTGGCCTGAGATGATTCGCATGTGAGTCCTTGCGGCGGAAAGTGTCAGGAACGGAACTCTTTATTACACCACACTTCGGCTTCTTGCGTGACCTTCAGGCCACCCCGGCCAGGCCGTAGCGCCGGGACCACTCGTTCCGCAGGAAGCAGACGTAAGCCTCATACTCCTCGCGCGATTCCGGGTGCTCAACAAAGGCCGTTGCTTCCCGCTTGGCCCACTCCAGGATTTCCTTGTCGCGCAGCAGATTGGCAATGCGGAAGGCGGGAATACCCCACTGGCGCGTTCCAAAGAATTCCCCCGGCCCGCGAAGCTTGAGGTCGATTTCCGCAATCTTGAATCCGTCGGTGGTCTCGGCCATGGTCCGCAGCCGCTCGTCGGCTTCCGGGGTTCGCGGGTCTGTGGCCAGCAGCAGGCAGTATGATTTTTTCCTTCCGCGCCCGATGCGCCCGCGCAGTTGATGGAGCTGAGAAAGGCCGAACCGCTCGGCGTGCTCGATCAGCATGACGGTGGCGTTGGGGACATCCACGCCCACCTCAACCACGGTGGTTGAGACGAGAATCCGGACGTCGCCCTTCTTAAAGCGCTCCATGACTTCTTCTTTTTCGGCGCTGGAAAGCCTCCCATGGAGCAGCCCCACCTGGAATCCCGGGAAGACGTGGGTCGAAAGGTGCTTAAACATTTTCAGTGCAGGGCGCAAATCCAGCCTGGTCGATTCCTCGATCACGGGGTAGACCACGTAGGCCTGGTCGCCGGCGTGCACTTTGTTGCGAACAAAGTCGAAAACTTGGTCCCTGTCTTTTTCCTCCACCAGCCGCGTCACAATCGGCGAACGGTTGGGCGGCAGCTCATTGATGGCGGAAAAATCGAGATCGCCGTAGAGGGTCAGGGCAAGCGTCCGCGGTATGGGCGTGGCGGTCATCACCAGCACGTCCGGCACCTGCCCCTTGCGGATCAACCGGTAGCGCTGCAAAACGCCGAAGCGGTGCTGCTCATCTACCACCACCAGTCCCAGCCTGGCAAATTCCACGTCACTCTCAATCAGAGCATGGGTTCCTACAACCATGTGGGTTTTGCCGCCCGCCAGTTCTTCCTTCAGCTCCGCCTTGGCGCGCGTCTTCCTGCCGCTGATCAGCAGATCAACTTTGTACGGCAGCGGCCCCAGCAACTGGCGGATGGAAAGATAATGCTGGGTGGCCAGAACTTCCGTGGGCGCCATCAACGCCACCTGGTAGCCGTTTGACAAAGCCAGCAGAGCTGCCTGGACCGCCACAATGGTCTTGCCGGAACCCACATCACCCTGCAGTAGCCGGTTCATCGGGCGGGACGAGCACATGTCATCGGCGATTTCCTTCAGCACTCGCTTTTGAGCGTCGGTGGGATGAAAAGGAAGAATCTTCTTAATGTCCCGGCGAAGGCTATCCGTAACGTTGAACTGGATGCCAGGAGCAGATTTGGCCTTGCGGTGTTTCAAGGCAAGGCCGGCGCTGACGTTGAACAATTCTTCAAAAATCAGCCGAATCTGCGGCGGGGTCCGAAAACGCGCCAGTTCCTCGAAGGGCTGATCTCCGTCCGGGAAATGGGTCAGGCGAAAGGCAGAAGTGCGGCTGACCAGGCTGTTCTTCTTCCGCACCGAGGCGGGTAGCAGCTCCGGAAGCTGTTCGCCCACCGATTCCAGGGCCGTCCGAATCAGCCGGCGCAGGACGCGGGGCCCCATCTGGCCCACGGATTCATAAATGGGCACCATGCGTCCCACTTCCAGCGATTCCACTTCGCCTGTTTCACTTTCAGGAATGATCTCGAATTGCGGTTGGACAATCTGCAGGTTACTGGTACCGTAGAAGTCGGGCTCAACCTTGCCGTAGAAAAAAACTTTCTGGCCGCTGCGAAAAACCTTGTTGCGCTCCAGGTACCGGGCATTGAACCAGGTGCACCGGATCATTCGTGCGTGGGGGGCACCGCTGGCGTCGATGGCGGCCAGGTCGTAAATGTAAGTTCCCTTCCGCGTCCGGGTCAGGCCGCAGGTCAGCACATTGGCCAGAATGGTGGCAGTCTGTCCGGGAACCAGAGCAGAGACGGCTGTCAACTGGGTCCGGTCCTCGTACCTGAAAGGCGTGTAGTACAGGAGGTCCTCAATGGTGTGAATGCCGCGCGCAGCCAGCAGCTCAGCGCGGGTAGGCCCTACACCCTTCAGGTATTTGACCTCGGACGTCAGCTTAAGATGAGGGTTCGGCATCGCAAGCCGCCGTTTATCTTACAACGAGCGGAGCACAAGTTGCGCGGTCGGGAAGCTGCGGCAGGCTCGGAAAAGCATTCCTCGCCAGACCATAGGCGCGCAGTCCGGTTCCACAGTGCGATCCCATGCACAAAAGGCCGCCGATTACTATGCAGCCAGTACCCGGAGGCGCATTTCCTCATTCGACCGGGAGTGTTACACTTGCGCTCTGTGCAATTCGCAGCCGGAATGTGCACTTTTCCAGTGACAACGATAGAATTCGACACGACCTATGGACACTTTGGCACCCAGAGCAAAACGCTTGATCAAGTACCTGGTTGCTATTGTGATGGGCAACCTCATCTATTTTGCTCTTGCACCTCACCTTCCGCCGGCAGCCCGGCACCACCCTTACCGTGCTGACATCGGTTTGTTTGTGGACCTTTGGTTTTGCGTGGCGGTCTACGGGCTGATCGAACTTCTGCTCTTCCTGGCACCTCGCCGCAGTCACTGAACGCGATGTCCCCAGGGCTGCAACGACGGGTCCATTGCAGCTATCCTTTCAGATTCGTGGAAACTGCGACGCGGCAATCTCCAATGCTGCCATGGACTGTTACGTCCGTGATGCTTTCTTTGTAGCTCATGCCGGCCCGGTGTGAATTGGACACCAAGCCCGTGCTCAGGCCGGCATGCCTTTCAGGCTTTGCGCCGGCCAAACACCACACAAACTGAGAGGTGAGAAAGAACTTA
>JAJYJL010000057.1 GCA_021789565.1 Acidobacteriota bacterium | reverse complement strand
TCCGATCTGCGCTCCCGAGGCATTCTCGATACCTGTTTCCTGTTTCGGCCAGAACCCTTGAGCGAATAATCCAGAAATACGCCAAAAGAGCACTCGGTTTCATGATCAGCTGGCACTCGCTCCGGACAACCTACGCATCCCGCAGCGTCGAGCTTGAACAATCGCCGGCAGTGGTCGTCGCCAATACGGGCGACAGCCCCGGAACCATTCTAAGGTACTATACCAAGCTACCGGAAGTCGTGCTCAAGCAGTTTGTGGAAGGAAAACCGGTGATCCCGAGTGAGAGATTGTAGAGACGAAAGAACTCACATCTCGGTCCCTGTTTTGACTTTTCCGAGCCACGCTCATATACTCAAGCCAAGCAATTCTCGCCCGCTCGATCGTCCGCCCGCTTCTTCTCACATTCCTATCGGCTCCAAAGACGGAGCGAAGATGTGTCCCACCACTCGCTGGGCGGTTGAAGAATGTCAGAGTTAGTGATCGGACAAGCACCCGCTGCTTGATGCGCTCAGTTGTTGGGCGCGTTTGAGAGCGGGTGTTTTTGCTTAGTTGATTGATCCATGGCTGCCGGTGAACGAGGTGCGGTCGAGCGCAGCCTACCGGTTTTCGCGAGTATGGTGGCTGGTTAGCAGACCTTCTCTAGAGGCAAAAGATGGCTGACTATTTGGTCTACTGGAAGACGTACTGGCGGCAATGGGAGAAATGGGGTGAGGAAGCGGTCGATGCGCAATGGTATACGAAGAATAGGCGTCTTTATGATCGCGTGAAGCCCCACCGCGATACTCTGTGGGTGGTCATTTCTGGAGGTGCAAGCTATCGTAAAGAATGGCGCCTGCGTCAGAGGATTGATATTGTTGGAAAGCGCATTCTACCGCATCCGGACCCGGTGTATGGTAGATATCACCTCAGAGGAGACCCGAATAGTTTGCAGAACTTTGACCCGGCTCGACAGCCGAATCTCGAAAGCACCCTACGCCAATTGGAGTTTCAAAGCGAAACGCCGATTACTGCCCTTGGCCGGGGAATAGGTCACTCCATTCAATCGTATCGACGCCTAACGAGATCTGATGTTCAGAAATTGGAGCGTTTCTTGCGTATGCCTCCTACCCCGGAACCACCGAGAATGAAAAGCACCCAGCAGCTAGACCAGCAACTGGCGGAAAGGGGATATGTAAGGACGACCCAAGCGAGTCTCCGCCGAATAATGAGACTTCACAATAAGCTGTCCAACGCTTGCTACAACTGGCTCAAGCGATCTGGCTACCGAGTCGTTCGCGAGCGGAAACAGATTGATATCCAGTTCGAGCGTGCGGGCACAACCTATTGCGCAGAACTCAAGATCATCCAGCGAGCTGGGAGCACACAGGCGATTAGAGAGGCGGTGGGTCAACTTTTGGAATATAACTACTATCGCGGTAGGCGTCCGGCCGATTATTGGGTCGTCCTGCTCGACAGAGAGCCCTCAGAGCACGATATCGAATACATGCGCGTTCTGAAAGCAAAGCTACGAATGCCGCTCAGCTTGGGTTGGCAGAGCAAAGAAGCGTTCTCATTTGCTGAAGGGCTTTCTCTGAGCCCATCTTGATATGCCACTACGACTCTTTGGAAAGATGCGATCAAGGCCCCTACTTAGCGTTGGCCGAGGTCCGAACGGGTGGAACTCGAGGAGCAATGCGGATGAAGGCATCGACAGATTACTACGTGTACGTTTATATTGACCCGCGCAACCTGGAAGAATTCTACTATGGAAAAGGTCGAGGCACGCGGAAAACGTCGCACCTCAGCGACGACCAGGACACCGAAAAAGCGAAAAGGATCAAGGATATTCTCAGGTCCGGACTGAAGCCGATTATCAAGGTCATTGCGAAAGATCTTAGCGAACATGATGCATTATTAGTTGAAAAGACCTTGATCTGGAAGTTAGGTCGACAATTGACAAACGTCTCATCTGGATACTTCGCGGAACAATTTCGGCCCCATAATACGATGCATCTTGTCTTGCAGGGGTTTGACAGCCAGAACGGCATATACTTTTTCAATGTCGGCGAACCTCACCGCGGCAGGAGTTGGGCCAAGTGCAGCAAGTATGGATTTATCTCCGCAGGAGGCAGAGAGAACAAAATGTGGAGAGAGGCCGTTCAGGGTCTGGTTGTGGGAGATGTCGTCGTGGCGTATCTGAAAGGCAAGGGCTTCGTCGGGATCGGAGTGGTAACTAAACCAGCGGTCATCGTATCCGCGTTTAGAACGCGCCAGGGGAAGCGACTGGATGAACTGAATTGGAAGGAAAAAGGGATACTCGAATATGACGACGACCCTGAAACGGCGGAGTATGTTGCCCAGATAGATTGGGTAAAGACGTGCGCTCCCTCGGAAGCGAAATTCAGGAGGAACCGCGGGCTTTTTACTCCGCGGATTGCACGAGCGTCTCTGCAAAACCACCCGGAGACTCTGAACTTCATTTCCAAGGCATTTGGCGTGGATGTACGTGGACTTCTCAAGCAGGCGGAATTTGGCTAGACCGCGGCCGGCGGATAGTAGGCACCCTACCATCATCACGTTGCGTCGAGCTTGAACAACCGCCAGCGGTCGTGATGGCGAACACAGGACACAGCCCGGCCACGATATTGAAGTACTATACCAAGCTGCCTGAAGTGGCACTGAGTGGATTCGTCCAGGGCAAACCGGTGATTGCACCCGAGCGAGTATAGGCGTCGAAAAAGTTGCGAATTCTTCACCTTCCAAGGAATGGACAGTCGAGACAAATGGCGCGATAATAAGAATCGCCGTTCTGCGAATCCATGTTGATCTCACACATGCGGTTGAATACGACTAACCGCGCCAAAGCGCCGTCCGCACTCCTGAACGCTCTGCCAATTTCTGCCAAATCGCAAAACCACAATACTACAATACTAGCCACGCTCAACGGTTGCAGTCAACGTGCAGCGCGGCCCGAGGCACAATGATGACCTAGGGCAGAAAGAGCGTTCTTCCGTTGCCCGCTCGGGTCATGTGACATCGAGGCGGGTTTTTGTTTTCATTGGCCTGTTCCCAATACCAAAAGCACCACCGAGCCAGGAGGGAGTTGATATGGCACAGCTTCAGGTGAATCTAGAGGGAGTTGCGGTTACAGTTGAGCATCGCAGGATACCTCTGGATCAACTGCGGCTTGATGAGGATAACCCGCGCATTGGGCTATATCGGGATAGCCGGTTGAAGGCTACCCTTTCCTCCGAAGATATTCAACATGCCATCGTCAACCGCAACCCGGAAGCCTACGCGAAGCTGCGGGACTCAATTGAGATCAACGAAGGGATCATCAATCCTATCTGGGTGGGTCCGGCAGAGAACGGGAAACACTTGGTGATCGAAGGGAATACACGGGTCCTGATCTATCGGGAACTCGCAGAAAAGCATCCATCGAGTGACACCTGGAAAAACATCCCCGCGAACCTCCTGCCCATCGGAGTCCAGGACTCCCAGATCAACTTCATCCGCCTTGAAGCACATCTTCGAGGCGTCACCGAGTGGGATGCGTACGAGCGGGCGAGGTACCTCTATATTCTTAGTGAGCAGGAAGGCTATTCTGTTCGGCGACTGGAACAGCTGACCCGTCTGGGTCATGGCGAGGTAGAGACAGAAATCCGGGCGTTTCGAGATATGGATGGCCTCTACAGCAAAAAGTTTCCGGACGACCCCTACCATCCCCAGAAATTCAGCTACTTTGTTGAGTACGAGAGAAACAACAAGATCAAGCAAGAAATGGCTAATTGCGATTTCGAGCTTGGCGATTTTTGCGATTGGGTGGGCACCGGGCGGATCCCCCGTGCTGAGAATGTGCGGCGCCTCACCGAAATCCTGGACAATGATACCGCCACTCGTCATTTTCTTGATGAAGGCTACGAACGCGCCATTTCGTATCTGGCATTGGCACAGCCCGATCTCGTGTCACCGCTCTTCCAACGCATTGAAGATGTGACGGAGCGCCTCAAACGTCTTTCGTTTTACGAGATTGAGCAAATCCGTAGTGGAGAGCAACCGGGAAGGAAGCGACTCCTCGGTGAATTGGCAAGTATCTCCCAACAGGTATGGAAGCAGATTTCCGAAGAAGACGAAGATAACGGTTCGAATGAGATCAACGAAGCCTCATGACTGCCTCTCCTGAACATGATTTGATAGTCTCTCTGGTTGCACGAGTGATCAGACAACGGGGGTTCGAACTGGTCGCGCTTGAAAGCTCCTTAGGGTGGCTGTTTGGAGAAAACTTTCGACTGCCTCCAGCAATCACCGTACATCGTCCGGATATTCTGGGCGTTCGTCGCGAGCCCCCGTATCTCTGTATAGGGGAGGCGAAGACGCGCGGCGATTTACATACGACGCGAACCAGCCGCCAGCTCGTGGATTTTTCGCAGGCGTCCGTAGGCAATACAGGCTCACTCTGTGAGGTCGTGGTGGGAGTACCGGCAGATTGCGAGACCATTCTTCACAACATCATTCGTGCATTAGGTATTCCACAATGCCGAGTCGTAGTCCTTCCGATACCACGGCCCTTGTTGGCCAAGCAATAGACATGAAATCCCGTCCTCTGTTCAACTATTCGCCTCGTCTCAAGCCTCTCCCCCATCAGGTGGAGGCAATAACCTTTCTTTCGCAGCGCGATTGGGCTGCCCTTTTTGACGAGCAGGGCCTGGGCAAGACAAAAATCATCATTGATACGATGCTGCGGGGATTTGCTCAGGGTGTCATCGAGTCAGCGGTGGTGATCTGCAAGAAGAGCCTCTTGGCGACCTGGCAGGAGGAGATTGTTAAGCATTCCCAGTTACGGTCAGTAGTACTGAGGGGCAGCCAAGAGCAAAAAGGGCTCCATTACATGTGGTTTGCCCATTTTTACCTCATAAACTACGACCTCGTCTCATCGGAAGTCGAGCGGCTCAAGCGATTTCTCTTGACTCGTCCCGTTGCCATCATTTTGGATGAGTCGCAGAGGATTAAAAACCCGGAAAGCAAAGCCGCTCGGGCTATTCACTCCATTGCTGCTTTGGCCAAGAAGAGGTTTATCATAACCGGGACTCCTATCGCCAACTCGCCGGGCGACTTGTGGGCGCAGGTGTTTTTTTTGGATGGGGGCTTGACCCTCGGGCACAGCCCCGAGGAGTTCTACAAGAGATTTGAGATTAAAGAGCGGCCCCACAAGGAACCAGTGATCGATGAAACTGGACTGGAGAAGCTCCGCGAGGCGCTATCGGGGTTTTCCATGCGCAGGCTAAAGGAGAATGTGCTCCAGCTTCCCGAAAAGACGTACAAGACAATCGAAGTCGAATTGGAGCCGCACCAGCGGGAGATGTATGACAGCCTACGGCAACAGCTCTTTCTTGAAATACAAAACCAAGATGGCCAAACGGTTATTGATGATGCAGAGAATATCCTCAAGCGCATGCTGCGGCTTGTTGAAATCGCGAGCAACCCGGCCCTTTTGGACACGGCCTATTGCCCGGTCCCGGCCAAGTTCCATGCCCTCGACGAGCTTATTCAGGATGTCGTCACCCGCGGCGAGAAGGCAATCATCTGGACTTGTTTTGTCAAGAATATTCGCTTGCTGCGCCGACGTTACGACCGATTTGGGGCGGCAATGCTCTTTGGTGATATTCCTATCGAAGACCGCTCCCGAATTGTGAATAGCTTCCAACACCAGCATGATCTTCGAGTCCTCATTGCCAATCCTGCCGCGGCTAAAGAGGGACTCACCTTAACCGCCGCCAATCATGCCATTTACCTCGATCGAAATTTCAACCTTTTGGATTATCTCCAGTCTCAAGATCGCATTCACAGGATAAGTCAAGAAAGGCCCGCCTTTATCTACAATCTCGTTGGCGAACAAACCATCGACGCATACATTGATGATGTAGTATACCGAAAACAGGTGGTTGCTCAGTATGTCTACGGAGATACCACCGATCTGCAAATGCCTCCAGTCGTCTTCACGAAGGAGGATATTCTGCGCCTGCTTGGAGCTTAAGGGGGAAGCACATGGTTGAAAGCAAAACGGGCACCAAGAGCAGCATCACGGTTGGCGACACGAGCATTGAGACGGAAATTCGATTGCTTCCGATTGCGGATCTGCGCTACTACACAGAGAATCCCCGGATTTTCAGTATCCTCAAGGAGTTGGGGAGTTCGATCACCCAGGTTCAGATTGAGCAGAAACTCTGGGAGCAAGATTCGACGAAAGACCTGTATCAGGACATAAAGCGCAACGGTGGGCTCCTGGAGGAAATCATTGTTCGGGGCAACGAGGTCTTGGAGGGCAATTCCCGCCTGTGCGCGTATCGGCACCTGTTGAAAGCCGCGACTCAACATGCAGACCCCGCAGAAATTGATCGGTGGTCTTCGGTCCGCGCTAAGGTGCTGGCTCCCGATGTTAGTGATGAACTTATCTTCGGTATCTTGGGAATTCTCCACATCCGCGGCAAGGCAGAATGGAAACCCTATGAACAGGCCAGCTACCTCTACCGACAGTCGCACTCGTACAAGAAGAAAGCGAAAGAATTGGCTGACCAGATTGGATTGAAAGAGGCCGAAGTCACCAATATGATCGACGCATACCAAATGATGGAGAAACACACAGTAACAGATCCAAGCCGGTTTAGCTACTACGTAGAGTTTGTGAAGAGTAGAAAGCTGGCTGACCTGGCGACCAGTAAGGAATACCTTCCCCCCAAATTCGTTTTGGAGGAAGAGTTTAGTGAATGGGTGAGAGATGAGAAGATACCTCGGGCCGAGGCGGTACGCGATTTGCCGGAGATTCTCAAAGACAAGAGCGCGCGGACGAAATTCCTCGCGGGCAGCGCCTGTTTTGAAGAGGCTCTCGAAATCGTCAAGGACCGACACCCAGAGACCACATCTTCATTCTTTAGCAAGTTGAAAAGAGCCACCGAGGCGATGAGTAACGCCGAAGTCCTCAGTATAAAGAATGAAGTCACCAATGATCACCAGAAACGGTACATTGTCATGGATCTTTACCACACGGCACGCAAATTCACCAAAGATGTCGGCATCGATATCCAGCAAAGCGATCGGGAAAAACATTCAAAGGATAAATAGTGTCTCGCCGAATCCTGTTGATTAATCCTCCGGTTTATGACCTCCGCTACGCCTGGGCGCGCTGGCATCAGCCTTGCGGATTACTCAAAGTTGGGAATTTGATGCGTAGCCGCGGAGGCGACGTGCGGCTCATCGATTGTTTGGAACCTCGACGAGGCCGCATCGCACGTCAGAGGCTGGATATGATTGCAGTTGGCAATCACAACTTGGCCCGTTGGCATTTTGGCTCCTCCTGGGACCACGTTCAGCGGAGACTGTGCGCTTTCAAAGGAGAAGGATGGATTCCCGATACGATCTATGTCACCTGCATGATGACTTTTTGGTGGGAAGCAGCGGCGGAGCTTGTTTCTCGGATCCGAGCCGGGATCTTTGAAGATGCCAACATCATTTTGGGCGGTGTTTATGCCTCGCTTTGTACGACGCATGCAAAAGCACACTTCCCGGGCATCCGGTTTAGCTGGCAGGTTGGGCAAGATGCAAAAGACCACCCCGCTGATCTCTCTCTCTACGATGAGGTGCCACATTTTGCGGGTATCCACCTCTATCGCACGCGCTCTGCAAAGCAGGTTGTGGAAGAGATTGAAGCGAAAGCGCGGCTGGGGGTGCGCGAGTTTGCCTTTTTTGACGAGGAAATCCCGGGCAGAAACCTGCACCACTTCGAACGGGTACTGGATCTTCTTATCGAACGAAAGTTGGACGTCCAGTTGCGGGCACTCGGGAACCTGTCTGTCAAGGGCCTGACTAAGGGATTGGTACTCAAAATGAGGGAGGCTGGGTACCGTCAGGTGTTCCTCCGGGACGACCTGGCGCTCAAGCCAAACCTGAATGGTGATTTGAGCGCGTACGAACGCGGAATAGAGGTTCTTCTCAAATACGGGCAGTTTGAGCCCCGAACCGAAGACGTGACGGCGATGGTTTTGGTGGGGGTTCCTGGTGAGGATCTGACGAATGTGGCAGAGAGGATTACTCGTTTGTCACACCTCGTCGGATCGGTGAACTTGGTACCGTATCAGCCAACACCCGGAACAGAAGTCTATAAGCGCTACGAAACCTACCTTGATAATATTCCTCTAGAACGACAGAATGGGAAGCTTTTCCCATTTGCAGCTCTAAATGAGTCGAACTACTCGGATTATCAGGAACTCATCAGGCTCGCTGCGCTTCTCAATAGCAAGTACCGCAGCACGACTTTCGACTTTTTGGGTGACGACGAAACTGCAAAGATGGTTCGGCGTAGCATTGCGAACGAATCCTGGAGACCAATCTCCACGCGGCAAATATCGAATTCTTCTCGCCAGATCGGGCCTATATGACTCCACCCACGTGCGGCGATTCGCTCTTGAAAGGCGCAAAAAGCGCCATTCTCATTAATCCGCCCGTCTACGATACGCAGTACTGGGCCTATTGGAGTCAGCCCCATGGGTTACTCAAGGTGGCGACGTGGCTGCGCCGCCACGGCTATGAGCGTCTTCGTCTGGTTGACTGTCTTGCCACCGACAGTAAACGACGGGTAAAACACCGGCACAAGATTCCCATCGTTCGGGATAATGTTACCAAACAGATGTGGGAATTTGGAATGTCCCTGGCCGAGCTGCGACAGATCCTCAAAGACACGCAGCGGCCCGATGAAATCTGGATCACCTCCATTATGACGTACTGGTGGGAGAGCACCCGAGATGTCGTGGACCTTATCAAAGAAGTTTACCCTTATGATACGCCCCGTGTCCTCGTGGGCGGAATTTATCCAACTCTCTTTCCCGAGCACGCCCGGGCGAATCTAGGAAAACAGGCGAACGTAGATGTGGTTGTCGTGGAGGGTGAGATCGACAATGAGGCGGCCAATTCGTGGACTGACCTCTCCCTCTATACAACCGATTCGCTGTACCCGGTGAAGCCCCGCTTCGCGTTGATCACGGGCAGCCGCGGGTGCCCTTTCAATTGTGCTTACTGTGCCCAATCGAAATTGAACCGTGGGAAGAAGGATGTCACGCCGCGTCCTCCAGAAGACATCGCTGACGAGATGGAACAGAAGTATGTGGATTTCAGGATCCGCGAGTTTGCGTTCTATGAAGACAACCTGCTTTTCAAGCGTGATGATTTCCTTGCGCGCTTGCGCGCAATACGCGACCGTGGCCTTAAGGTCACCCTTTATGCCCCAGAGGGAATCGAACCGCGGTTGGTAGACTTGGAGTTGCTGAGAGAGATGCGGGCGACCGGGTTCCGCAGACTTCACCTTGCGTTGGAAACCATAGACGATGCTCTGGCTCGCAAATGGAACCGGAATCAGGCTACTATTGAGAAATTTGAGCATGCCGTAGAGGTGGCACATCAGGCGGGTTGGACTACGGAAAGTCAGGCATTGAACGCGTTTGTGATGTTCGGATTGCCTGATGAAGACCTCCAGAAGACTGTGGACACCGCGCTGTACGTGTCCCAACGCCTTGGCTCGGTTATCCCAATGCTTTTCACCCCTGTGCCAGGTTCACGGTTGTTCGAAACCCATAAGGAGTATCTGTTCACCCAAGTAACCGCAGAGGGAAAGCGTTGGGGCTTGCAGCACCTCAATGGTAAGCTGTTGCCGTTCCTCGAATACAATCGGACGCAATATCGATGGCTTCGGGCGACGGACTATCTCAATTTGGAATCGTTCATGATGCATCTCAATAACTCCAAAGTGCACCGTCTCCCATTCAATTTTGCAGCCGAGAACGAAGTGGCAAGGGCATTCAGGGCTGTTCTCTCAGATGCCAATTTGGTCTCGGCGGCACTTCCTGCTAATGCGATGAACACAGATACTTGCGCTTGACCTAATCTTCATTTCAGAATAGAATCATTGAGGATAAATTTGTTGCGAGTTAACCCCGTTTTCTCCGGCTAGCTTCAGAACATGGAAGTTTGTAAATGAACCCTAGACAGTCGGTGCTCCAATCGCCAAGTAATCTTCGGTTCAGTCCGGCGTATTTGTAGTCAGCCGACGCGGTGGCAGAGGCGAAAGACCAGAATGGATTACTATCCTATTAAACTCCAAGTTGCTTTCTTTTTGACATCTGTTGATTTTTCGTCCAAGCTGAAAATCGCTAATCTCGTGCGCGCCAAGTGCGGCAATCTACTGGAAGTTGACCCTCTGTTGCTTCCTTTGCCGCCTGATGCTCCTCCCGAATTTCCGCACATAGTAATTCGTAATGATAACAACGGTTGGCTCTTTCAGATGGGCCCGGCACGTTTCGACTTAGTAATACAGCTTGGCCCTCATCAACCCCTAGGTGATTTCACCGAACTAACGAAAACGATCTGCAAAACGGGACTAGACATTTGGCAAGGGCTACGAACCGAGTTCTCTGCAAGTGCCAATCGAATTGGACTTGTTACTACCACAGTGACGGAGTTGGAGAATCCAACCGAGGTATTTCGTCAACGTTATCTGAGCACCAAGAATGCCGAGGGATCTTCTGAGTGCCAGCTACATATTCTTCACAAAATAAACGCAAAAGGCTTTACTTTGAACGACTGGGTGCGATTACTTGCCTTACCCGCGAACGAAATCTGGCCGAGTCGCTTTGTTTTTGAGATCGATATCAATTCAATTCCAGAACAGCCTGTAAAGATAGATGAAACCGTTGCTCGAAGTTTTTTCGCTATCGCCGATGAATTAACCAAGCAAGGTATCAATAGTTACATCGTGGGGTGAGAGACATTATGCATTGCGAGCTGCCAATGGGAAGTTCAACCACATTGAATGTTCCCCCAAGCGTCAGAGTTCTGTCGCAGCAACGAATCCAGAATTTCACGCCGTACCGAGGCATCCCAAGCGGAATTAACTTTCGCCTCTTCGACTCTCGGTTGACTTTCGATTATTTGCCAGGCTGCAAGTTTAGTCCGAACTCTCTCGGTCAAATCTCAGTTGGGAGAGACCAAGTTATTTTCCTTATGAGCTTGGCGCTTTGGCGCGAGCCGCTTCCAACAATTCCAACAACCAAAACATCTTCTGATACGCAAATCCTAATCGAGCAGGAAGCGATCAGGGAGTTTGGTCCAATTCCTGAAGTATGTCTTATCTACTCGGATCATTTCCGCTCTGAATATGTATTGTCAGTTCTACTGCATGGCGACAAATACAATGACGCCCTCATGGACATTCTCCTTGACCGTGAGCTGCGGCTAATGAACCGATTTGCGTCCCGTCCGATCACGCTGCAATATTTGCCTTATGTTCCTTCCCCTTCTCGCAACGGATTAGTCCGCGAGACAGCCAAACTCATCTTTGAGGGCTTCATGTGGCCAGTTTGGTAGAACACGTTGCACAGGCAAAGCATAATCTCCTGTGTGCGACTAAGTCTCTTCAAGATGGTGAGTGTCGCGATTGGACCATCACGGCAGCCTTTTACTCTGCTGTCCATTTCGCCGAAGCCGGGTTTACCTCTATTGATGTAGGACATTCGGAGAGTAATCGGCCTCAAAACGAAGAGCACCATGCCTACAGGGGGCGATTGGTGCGCGAGAAATATGGGGACACTTGCTATCGGAGTTACCGAAAGTTACAGGAAGCAAGCTACAATGTCCGGTATTTGGCTTTGTGGAGCTCAAGGCCTGGGGTAGGCCTGGACTATTACAGCCAGGCCGATGCGAGAAAATTCGTTGAGCAGGAATTACCTCTTATCCGGCGAGAAATCCAAGCTAGGACCATAAACCTTGATTAGCATCCCAACTTGATCTCTTGCGTCCTCCGGCGATTTGTCAGAGGGCGCATTCTTTATGTTTCCCTCTGTGCTAATATAGTTTGAGACAACTCCCCCGTTTAATTTAGTGAAGAGGGCGGGGGAGGAAACGATGTCTCAGAACGATCTGGTCGATGTGCGTCGGAATGGTCAGCCCGTGGCGACGATTCCAGATCCGGAAGTACGACCCAAGGCCAAGCACGGTCGCTTCACGGCCGAATACAAGAAGCGCATTCTGGATGAAGCGGCGACCTGCACCCAACGCGGGGAACTGGGTGCCCTGCTCCGCCGCGAAGGCCTCTACTCGTCGCTGCTCAACAAGTGGCGCCACCAGCAGACCCAAGGCGCTTTGGCAGGTCTCGCCCCGAAGAAGCGTGGTCCCAAGCCCGACCTGCAAGCCGAGGAGATTGCGCGGCTGCGGCGTGAAAACGAGCGCCTCCAAGAGCGCCTGCAAAGAGCCGAAACCAACATCGAGGTCCAAAAAAAACTCTCGCAGATGCTTGGCCTGCCGCCCGAACCGACCGAGGCGGACGAATCCGCTTGACCCGGGCGGCCCAACAGTTGTCCGAGAGCATTGGGATTGCACCCGCTTGTCAGGCGCTCGCGGTTCCGCGGAGCAGTTTCTACCGAGCCCACCAGCCTCCGGCGCCTGACCGGCCGAAAATAGAGCCCACTCGCGCCACCCCACCCCGTGCTCTCAGTGCGATGGAGCAAGAGCAGGTGCGTCAGGTGCTCAACAGTGAGCGCTTCCAAGACCAGACGCCCCGGGAGGTCTATGCGACCTTGCTGGATGAAGAGACGTATCTGTGCTCGTGGCGCACCATGTATCGCATTCTCGACCAACATCAGGAGGTTCGCGAACGGCGTAATCAACTACGCCATCCCGCCCCGGTCAAGCCGGAACTAGTGGCCGCCGCTCCGAACCAACTCTGGAGCTGGGACATCACGAAACTACGTGGCCCTGAAAAGTGGACGCTGTATTACCTGTGTGTGATCCTGGACGTGTACAGTCGCTATGTGGTGGGCTGGATGATCGCTGAAGGCGAGTCCGCCGAACTCGCCCAGGAACTGATCGCCACGACCTGTGGCAAACAAGGCATTGCCCCGGGGCAACTTACGGTACATGCCGATCGGGGAGCGCCGATGACCTCCAAGACGATGGCGCAGTTGCTCACGGACTTGAAGGTGGTCGAATCGCACTCACGTCCGCATGTCTCGAATGACAATCCGTATTCGGAAGCCCAGTTCAAGACGCTGAAATACCAGCCCGATTATCCGGCTCGCTTTGGCAGTGTTCAAGATGCACGCCGTTGGGCGCACGCGTTCTTCGCCTGGTACAACCAGGCACATCATCACAGCGCCCTAGGACTGCTGACGCCGGCGACCGTCCAGCACGGGCAGGCGCTCGCCGTGCTCGCCGCGCGGCAGCGGGTGTTAGCGGCGGCGTATGCGACCCATCCTGAACGGTTTGTGAAAGGACCACCGGTCCCAAGTGCAGTGCCCACCGCGGTGTGGATCAACCGACCGCAACCGGTGCTCGCGTTCCAGCCAGTGATGGCACACTAATCTTTTGCAAGAGTTGTCCCAAACCTATTGACACGTTCCGTTTCGAGACGTTAGGTCTCCCTAGTCTAGACACTTCCCCCACTTAATCGAGTGCGACATCTAGCTCTTAACTCCCTCCCAGCTACACTCGCCACATTTTCCCCTTGACTTTGAATTGTGCATTTGCTTAACTATATGGATGAAGCAATTTCTCAACGCAGCTGAAATCGCCAGGATTCATCGTGTCGACCGCTCAACGGTCGCCAAATGGATAAAACGCGGCAAGTTCAAGAATGTATCTCGGCTGGGAGGCACCGGGCACTATCAGGTGCCTCTCGCCTCTTATGAGGAGTGGTTACAACTTTCCAAAATCAAATGAAAGTCATTGGCACTGGCATATTCAAAGGAGGTACAGGCAAATCAACTTCCTCCGTTCATGCCGCTTATACCCTTGCCCGGAAAGGCAAGCGCGTTCTTCTTATTGACCTTGACCAGCAAGCCTCCGCTACCCGCTGCCTCGATCTTGACCCGGATAAGGTGCCCAGCCTCTACCAAGTGTTCATGGGCAGTATCCAGCCGGCCTCTCCTTCTTTACCTTCTCCTGCGTCTCCTACCTGATTGACGTCTACCGGGGCAAGCTCCCACCAGAGCGCCATCCCGGCCGCATGGTGCTGTACGTCGCCTTCTTTCCCAAGCTGCTCGCCGGCCCGATCGAGCGGGCGACGTCCTTCCTGCCCCAGCTCTTGCGCCCGATCCACTTTGACCCGGATGAGGTAGCCGCCGGCCTGCAGCTCATGGTGTGGGGGCTGTTCAAAAAGGTCGTCGTCGCGGATCGGTTGGCGACGTTCGTGGACAGCGCCTACCTGCACCCGGCTTTTTCGTCACCGGTGGCTCTTCTTATCGCCACCTACTTTTTTGCCTTTCAGATCTATTGCGATT
>JAJYJL010001027.1 GCA_021789565.1 Acidobacteriota bacterium | reverse complement strand
TAGATTCGCCTTCGCTATATTCTGTCCGGATATCCGCCGGACAGATGAGCACATGTAGACGTCGCACTATTCAGTTTTCAAAGATCGCTGAGTGTCAGGTGGCAGTGTAGACGCTCCGCCTGACCTCCTCTTCCAGACTGAGTTCCGGACTTTCGTCCGGGCTTGTCAGATGCTGGGTTTCGCTCTTCACTCAGAAAAGCCGAACTCAGCACCCTCCCTTTGGGACATGAAATCCCTGCCGTCCATTATTGGAACAGACGACTTGACTCACTTGCTCACAACCGGCTTTTTATTTTCGGGAGTTTGAAACAGGCGGGAGGTTGTCTTGCGTGGGCCCGACTTGCCTCAAATCCCTTATCCGAAAGCCTTCTTCGTATTGACCTCCGTTTGTTTAACCCGCAATGATGAGGAAGCTTCTGGTTGCCCCCACCTTCATTCTGGCAATTAATAATCCTACCGAACTTCACGCCGGAGCGCAAGCGATTTTTTCGCCTGCATAACTTTTTCTTCTACGATAAATCTACGTTGCTCTTCATCCTTTGACGACTAAAGCACTCCCGGCACTGCAATTGCTCTCGCCGCGCGCCGAGCACGCCAGGGCCCTGGATATGGCGGAAAGCGTGGCTAGATTCCATCGCCATCCGCCTCGCCCGTAGCGGCTTCCCTGTAATAGTAAAAGCTGTCTTTTACTTTCGCCGGACGATGGCGGTGTACATGGCGCCGAAGAAAGCCCCGACGGTCATCGTAAAAACAACCCACATGACCAGTTGCGGAGCGATTCCCAGGTAAAGATATTTCGGCCAGAAAGCAAGTTGGTCGAATGGTTTCGGCACGGCGTCATAGTGAGTACCCCAATGCCCCCAGATGGCGTAGAACATGACGATGGCGACAGGGACCCGCGCCAGATAGGCGTAGGCGATCAGGGTCTGCGCCAATTCACGCCAGGGAATGTATTGCAAGGCAGCGGCAACTACGATCAATACCAGCCCTACCAGGACATGGCCGTGAAACGGGGCCACGGGGGAGAAAGCCACCACAGCGCCACCCACGAGAATGACGAACCCGACAAGCGAAAGAAGGATCGTCTTGGCAAAGCTCGAAGGCCTCAGGTTCCGATCAAACAGCCGGACCGCAAAATAGGGCCCGAGGATGATTGGTAGCCAGGTGATTCCAATGATTGCGCCGCCACCACCTTCTGCAGGGCTGAACAGAATCGACGGCCAATGAAGCAGTTCGCCGGTAAGTCTCAGCAGGGTGATCACCAGAGTGATGATCGCTGGATACATGATGAGCCGGTTGATGGCCCTTGGGGTTGAAGATGCACTGTTCGTCATGGAGAGCCTCCTTTTCCCTTTGCCCAGGATTAGCGACGTGCGGGAACCCTTTTCTCAAAAGGACCGGACCCAAAATCAATAGCGGGATTCTACTGGGGTTTATAGCATTCCGCCAGCAAAATTTCGTCCATTGAAGGAGATCTGGTGCCTCGCCGTATTCGTAAACATCAGTCGCCTTTGTGTTCACAACCCTTAGTTCGCTCATCAAGAAGCGCCCGCGCCGCTTCAACTGCGGGAGACTCCCTCATGCTTTGCCCGTTCCTGTCCGATAACAAGTGTGCAAGACAGGCCACAAGGCCAACAAATTCTGGTTTGTCTCCGTTCGCCAAACGAGGGATGCAATGGCATCTATTCGAAACGCAGTCCACCCTGCCTGGCAGATTGGTTCCTGGGGAGTCTCTGGCAAGGTTGAGAGGGACCTGCGGGATATCTCCCACATGTCGCTTGTCGTTTTCGCCGTCACGGCGGTCATGGCAGGAATCATAGCCCTAATATCGCTTTCGTCGAAACTCGGAATCGGCGCATCCGCATCCTTTATCCTGGTGGCTTTTCTGTTCCCCCTCCTCTGCGGGTTGCTGGCAAAGGAAGTGTGGCACGCGAAGCAACTCGAAGCCCAGCTTAGAGACCGGCAAGCAGCGGCCAGATTTGCGGGAAGCGATCTGAAAAGTAAAGATTGCACCCCCGCCGGATTGCTGATTGTTTCGCCCGACCTGCGCATTCGGTTTGCCAATCAGAAATTTCTGGAAAGCGCCCTGCAGGAGCCTGAGGAAGTTCTTGGCTGGAAGATCCAGGACGTTCTGCTGGCGGATGGCGTTGACGAGCAGGCCAGTGTCCTGCTGGGGCGTTCTGATCCCGCGGCAAGCTGTTGCTTTAACACCTTCGCCCGCGCGGGGCTGTCCTGCGAACGGCCGGTGCACATCACGATGACTCGGATTGCACCACAACAGGGAGAAGATCGCGTTTTGGTTGTTGTTGAAGATCTTGTTCAGGGCTGTTTGCCCCGAGTGGACGAGCCCGTGGAAGGCTATATCTGTTAACGACGCATTATCCGAGTAAACCGGCACGTGCATAGACGGGCGAAACGATCTTGACGCATTCCGGTACGGCTGTGATGACCGGGGCATTGGGGGAACAGATTTGGTGAAAGTCATGTGTATCCGATCTTGATTCACGTAATCAGTTCCCATTTTCAAAGAGTAACGCGCGAGTGATGTGACGCGTGGCTTGCCTTGTACTCTGCGCGGCAGTGGAGGTGTCTTTCATGAGACGTTTATTCTTGTGGACCCTGCTTGCTGTTTTGCTGTTCGCGGCACCGGCACTGGCAGTTAAGAAGCCCCGCCGCCCGAAACCGACCAAACTTGAAATTGGCGTATACGTCGCTTCTGAGTTCGACGCAGCCACAACCTACGACCTGCTTCAAAACTGCCCCACCCGCTGCTATGAGGCGAACCCTCTGGTTCGTCCTCTTGCTCGTAACCCCGGCATCTTCGTTGGATTGGGCGCCAGCGCTTACAGCGTCAATTACCTTGCGCGGCGACTCAAGAACAGCGGCCACGCCCATTGGGCAAAGG
>JAJYJL010001026.1 GCA_021789565.1 Acidobacteriota bacterium | reverse complement strand
CCGCATCCTGCCAGTCCGAGGACCGCCACTGCAAGCAGAGAATACAGAGTGAACTGCGCGTACCGTTGTCTCAATAGCTTCACCGCACCACCTCCGCTGACACGTTTGCCGGCAGGAGGTTGGGTACGTATGCGGCGCCCTGGAAGGAACGCATATGCCCTCCGCTGAACAGAACGAAGTTTTTTGTGCGGATCACCATTGGCCCGCGCCGACGTCGCTGGGCCTGTGCGGCGTGTTGCAACTGGGTGTAGTACGATCCCAGCAACTGCTTTAAATCAGGCATAAAGGGACCTTGCCAGGAGACCCCGAAAACAAGCCCTGCCGGCGAAACATATTCCTTGATGGTTTTGCCGTCGGCGGATCGAAGTTCCTTGACCGAATATCCCTGCCGAACCGTTTCGCTGAGCTGCGCGCGCATGTGTTGCTGGTCTGTGGTTACTGAATTTGCGTATTCTCCCAGAACGGCCCATCCTGGAACGCTTGCCAGGAGTAAGACAACAGTGAGAGACAAAAGTATCTTCATATTCCTCCGTTCGACTTAAGTATCGGGTGAACCCTGCGGCTCCTGCAACAAGTGGGCTTATTCCTGTGGCGGGGCGGGCTGCGACCCTCCATTCATTATTCTGCCGCCGCGTCTGTCTCGCCGCATCTCCTGCATCTTTTCCCACTTCTTTTGCTGCTCAGGCGTCAGGACTTCCTTCATCTTCGCAAACGACTTCTCCCTGATTTCGCGGAATTTCGCAAAGCGATCTTCGCGGGTCAGGGAAGCATCCTGCCGCAGGTCCATCATTTCCTTGTGCCGTTCCTCGATGATCGGTTTGATTTTGGCCTGCTGGCCCCCGGTCAGATCCAATTGTTTGGTCAGGCGGGCCAGCTGATCTTCCGGCGTCATGGGTCCGTGCATCCGCTGCCCTCCGTACTGGGGAATCGGCGCGCCGGCGAGCATCTTGATCCCCATCAGGATCATTATGGCAACTCCTGCCACCAACAGGAAGGTCTTTGTTTTCTGCGCCCGGCCTCCTGCCCTCCACTTCAGCAATTGGGTGTTGTCCAGGCCGAATGCTCTCCTTGTCTCGTTGGTCATCATCGTGCATCTCCTCGCAGGGCTTCAGAGCCTCGCCATGGCAGTTTCAGGTATTACTTTGCAATAGACGCAATCTGGAATTCTAGAGTTGCGTGGGTGTTGGTTAAATCCATGTAAAACCCCGCCTTGCCACCTTCACCCGCAGGCTGGGCAGAGGGCAAGACAATAGCATTTTTCCCGTGAGTGAAGCGGGCCGGATGGAGAAAATCTCCTGTGCTTGGATCAATAAGCGATCGCTGTCAGGGTTGGTGAGTACGAGGCTGTATTGGGGTGCCGTCGGGGAGAATTGACCGGGCTATGGCCAACTGAAAGTGCCGGTGCAGGCCTAAAACTGTTGAACTCAAAGGTTCTTGGCTGACTCTTCTTACAGCCTCTTGACGGTTTCGCGTACAACGAGGTCCGTAGACAGCGTTTTTTCGACGAATGCCATCTCTGGATTGCGGAGTCGCTCCATCAGGGTTGTCAGGCAGGCCTGGCCGATCTCTTCCTTACGGACGCGCACCGTTGTGAGCGGCGGATCCATCAGGCTGGCTTCTTCGCGGTCGTCAAAGCCAATCAGGCTGATGTCGTTCGGAACCTGAATCCCCCGGCGGCGGAATGATCGCCACAGACCATAGGCGACCTCGTCATTGGCTGCGATTACGGCTGTGGGCAAAGGTTTTCTGGTCAGAATCGCGCTGCAGGCCCACTCGCCGTAGGCCACAAACCCAATCGGCTTCGGGGTGGTAATGACATTGGGATTTATCTGGACCTCGTAGCAGGCTTTCAAGAAGGCGCCGTGCCTTCTCTGGACCCAGGGGTAAGTCTGGTCGCCGACGAAGACGATGTTCCGGTGGCCCTGGCTGATCACATAACGCACGGCATCCAGTTCGCCCCGGAAGCCGTCAAACCCAACCTGGTCAAAGAACTTTTCACCCTTGAAATCATAAAGGTTGTTGCCAAATACTACGAAGGGAATCTGCATCTTCTGGATGCGCGTCAGGAAATTCGGATGGTTGGTTCCCGCCAGGATCAGGCCGTCAAACAACCCACGTTCCTCAAGGATCGAGGGAAGCTCAATGTGGTGAGGAAGGGTTTTGGCGTCATAGCTGACAGCCGAAAAAAGGACGTGTTGCTTAAGCTCGATGGCGCTGTCTTCAACGCCTTGCAGTATTCGGGAGTGGAATGCATTCGGGAACGTCCGGTTGCTGAGAAGGAAGCAGACGATTTCGGTACGCTTGCGGTGGATGCGCCGGGCCTGGGCGTTTGGCCGAAAACCCAGACGGCGGATGGCCAGGGTAACGCGTTCTTGGGTGGCGGGACTGACCTGCGTGCCACCATTGAGGACCCTGGAAACGGTCCCAATTCCAACCCCCGCATCGCGGGCAACATCTCGAATTGTCGCAATACTTGGAGTTTGACTCACGGTTTTGTTGCCCCCCTTTGAACCGTTGGCTCGACCCGCTTGCCTCATGCCCCGCTGCTCTAAACTAGTTACGATGCCCTTGGGCTTCAAATGGATGCCGAATGTTCCATCTTCCTTATTAGTAAGGCATAGACGTAGCCGAGAAATTTTGGTTACATTCCCCTCACAATTATCTTGACAAAGGTATCAAGCCGTTGTTATATGTCGGCTGTTTCATTCGCATTGCGTTGGAGTTTTGGGACCTTTTCTTAGATTTCTCATTTGAAAACTGAGCAGACGTGAGGGGGGCGAAGCGTCTTCGGAGTAGGGCCTTGTGTCCTCACGTCCGCGACACTATCCGGAGCAAATCTCCTAAGAGAAAGTTAGAGAAATGACTACCTAAGGAGGCAAATTGGACATGACTGGGAACGATTCCA
>JAJYJL010000056.1 GCA_021789565.1 Acidobacteriota bacterium | reverse complement strand
CAGCGTAATTGAAAAAGGAAATGCACCTAACGCCTGTGCAACTGGGCCTCTTGGGATCCGCCTTTGCGTGGGTGTACGGTCTCACCGCTCCGTTCGCGGGAAGCCTAGTGGATAAAGTTCGCCGGAAGACAGCCATTCTGGGTGGACTTTATGCGTGGAGCACGATTGCGATCCTGACCCCGCTGTCGCGCACTTTCCATCAGCTATTTTCCTTCATGGCAGCGGAGGGCCTGGGCGAAACCTTTTATTTTCCGGCTTCCATGTCCATGATCAGTGACTATCACAGGAAGAAGACCCGGTCACGTGCGATGGGCAGCCACCAGACAAGCGTTTATCTGGGAACCATTGCGGGCGGTTTCTTCGCCGGACTGATTGGAGAGCATTACGGCTGGCGGTGGTCATTTATGGTTTTCGGAGGATTGGGAATTCTCTTCGGCCTCGTTTTGATTCGGCTGCTGCGGGAGCCGGAACGCGGCGCAGCCGATCTGGCCGACCAGACTCCGGGAATCGAATCGCCCCTCCGGAAACGAATTCCGATCCGGGAGTTTCTCGGCATGATTCTGAGAATCCCCAGCGCGGCGCTGCTAATGGGAAGTTTTGCCTGCGCCAATTTTGTTGCGCTCGTGTTGCTATCCTGGATGCCGAAGTTTCTCTATGACCAGTTTCACATGGGCCTGGCGATGGCGGGCTTGTCCGCTACACTTTTCGTTCAGTTGGCGAGCATGGTGGGATCGCCGCTCGGGGGGTGGTTTGCCGACCTACTGAGAAGGAGATTGCCCGGCGGAAGAATGCTGATTCAGGCCACTGCCCTATTCTGCGGCGCACCCTTCGTGTTCTTGTGCGGGGCTACAAAGTCCATCGGACTCGTGGTTGTGGCGCTCACCGCCTGGGGGCTCTTCAAGGGCCTGTACGATGCCAACATCTTCGCATCGGTGTTTGACGTGATCCCGGCCCAGGCACGAGGAACCGCAGCCGGCTTTATGAACATGGTTGGATGGCTTGGCGGTGGTGGCATCGCGCCCGTCGCAATTGGATTGATTGCGGAACGATCCACTCTGGGCATGGCGATTTCGCTTGCCGGACTGGTGTATGTTGCTGCGGGTATTCTGCTGCTCACTGCGGGCGCCCGATTTGCCCCGAGCGACGTTGCCCGTTATGAACAATTGATCCAGGCATAAAACAAGATTTGATTCGGGGTTAAAGAAATGGCTGATAAAAGATGCGGCATCTCGAAACTCCAGCCGTTCCCAATGCCCCGTCTCCGCCTGCTCGACGGGCCTTTCAGGCAGGGCACAATGTCTGGAGATCGTCACGGGGCGCCACGATGAGGCGATGGATCGGAATGAGGACAGCCAGCTTGACGCGGTTGCCTATGAAGTCCAGATTGACTATGATAGGCTACGCTATTTTTGATTCGCCGATGTAGGGTGTTTCCTGATTATGGTGTGCGAGTCCTGCTTTAGCAGTGCCGAGGTCTCTGTGCATCAAGAAGTGGATGAGCGTTTTGATCGCCATGGGGCATATCGATGAAGAAAACGGAGATAACCAGCTCTAAGACTCACCTTTTTTCTCTACCCGTTACGGTGAAGCGTTCTGACGCGATCCAGGCGTTTACCGCGATGGAATTGCTGGTAGTCGAGTTATGGTCTTCCCAAGACCTTCACGGAGTGGGTTATGGCTACACCATCGGGACAGGAGGACGGGCGGCGAAAGCGTTTCTCGACACCGAATTGGTCCCGCTGTTAGCCGGTGAAGACTGTGAGTCGCACGAATTCATCTGGAATAAGATGACCGCTGCTACGCGCGCCTCAAGCGGAGGCCCCGTTTCAAGTATTGCGAGGGCCGCGGTTGACATTGCCGTCTGGGACCTTAAGGCCAAATCACGCGAGGTGCCGCTCTATAGACTGCTTGGAGGCTCACGCGACCGCGTGCCAGCCTACGATACGGAAGGTGGGTGGCTGCATCTGCCGGTTGAGGAACTCGTTGAAAACGCCCGCACCGCCGTTGAAAAGGGTTTTCACGGCGTGAAGGTTAAAGTCGGTAAAGAAAAAGCCACTGAGGACGTTTCCCGGCTTGCGGAAGTGCGGTCTGCGATTGGCCCTGCCGCCAACCTCATGGTTGATGCCAACCAGTGCTGGACGCCCTCAGAGGCAATACGCCGGGCGCGGCTGTTTGAGCCGTTCGATCTTTACTGGCTTGAAGAGCCGATAGCGGCCACGAATGTCGGTGGACATCATGAACTCAAACAACACACTTGCATCCCGATTGCGGTCGGGGAGACTCTCTATTCCAAAGAGTCGTTTGCTGAATACATCCGATGTGATGCCGCCAGCATCCTGCAACCTGACGTTGCCCGGGTGGGTGGGATCACGGAGTGGA
Source organism: Acidobacteriota bacterium (assembly GCA_021789565.1). The sequence goes on along the minus strand of JAJYJL010000056.1, from coordinate 12,127 downwards.
TGAAAATCGCCGCCATGGCTGAAGCTTTTCAGATGCCGGTTGCGCCCCACTTCCTGATGGAAATTCAGCTTCACTTGGCCACAGCCGTTCCCAATGGCATCTTCGTCGAGTACATTCCTCAGCTTGCCCCGTATCTGGAAAAAGAATTTGCGCTTGAGAACGGGGACCTCATCGCACCCGCACGGCCAGGGCATGGCATTTTATTTGCCTGGGAGAAGCTTGAGCGATACCGGGTCTAGAGAAAAGGATTCGTAGCATGGGCAAAAGGTCGTGCCCTGCGTGTAGCCACTTGCACCCGCCGGTGTTTAAGGGATTCAGTCCACAAAGACAATACTATTAGACAGGGTCTCAGAAATGGACCGGGTTTCCAGCAGAAGAGTTCAGGTTTTTGGAAACCTCGAAGGATCTCAACAGCAAGAGAAGACGCCAAGTATTGTCATGGTCCAAAGGAATTGCTCCACCGCTCGTAACACCTTTTAACGAGCAAGGCAAGATCGATCCGGCGGCCTTAAAGGCCGAAGTCGAGTTCCAGATATCCAGCGGAGCAAGGGCCGCATGTGTGGGAGGAAGCAGCGGCGAGGGCGCGGATCTTACCCCTGACGAAGAATTCGAGTTGTGTTCGCTTTGTGTGGTTGAGCAGGGAACACAGGGCAATCGGCAACAGCCTGCCATTTGCAGGCGTCGGAGCAGGAGGAGCCTTGACACCGATTCTCATTGCATGGCTCAATGCGGCGCGCCCAACTATTCCGGTTCGCTTTCAGGGCCGATGAATATGTTTGGGCAGTTGGGTGGATGGCTCTCGCCGATCGTGACTGCCTATCTCGCTACACACTTCGGCCGGACCCGCGCTCTGGATTTTGCAGCGCTGGTAGCATTGGGCTCAGGCGGATTCTTCATGCCGGTTGATGCAAACCATAGCGTTGAAGGTTTCTCTGCATCCTCTGAGCCTGCGGGCTGAAACCGATTGAATCGAAGTCCGGGGTCATGGTGAACAAGGGCATTGCATCCCGAATTCGTCTTCAAGAAACCTGAAGCATATTATCAAGGTGGCTTGCGACCGCAGCAATGCGCAGAATACAGTACAGGACAGAAGATGATGTATCAGGTGCTCACGCTGGCGGATGACCTGACAGGCGCGCTGGAAGTTGGGGCAAAGTTTGCCGCCTCGGGCTTGTCGTCATTAGTGACGACTAGGCGCTCGATTCCCGCAGGTCCGGATCAGGAAACGGCCGTGCTGGTGATCGATACCGAGACCCGGCACATGGCGCCCGAACTGGCGCGGGAACGTGTTCTTGAATTGTCCCGGGCGGGCTTCAATCGGGACATCCCATACGTTTATAAGAAGACCGATTCAACGCTGCGGGGGAACATCGCCAGTGAAATACGCGGCGTGATGGAAGGCTATCCGGATTTGCCGCTGCTCTATGTGCCCGCCTACCCGGCGATGAACAGAACGGTGCGCGAAGGAATACTGCACGTTGATGGGGTCCCGGTGAACGAAACGGATTTTGCCGAAGATCCGCTGAACGCAGTCCGAACAGCCAATATTCCACGGTTGTTTTCTGATGCAGGCCTGCACTCCGTCGTTTCAACGACACCGGCCGAACTGAAGACGTCGCCCCAAACGGCCATTTACGTTTGCGACGCGACATCCGAATCAGACCTGGAAGTCGCTGCCAGGAAGTTTCTGCAGACCAGCCGGTTTCGTCTTGCCGCGGGACCTGCAGGATTTGTGGGCCACCTGGCTCCGTTGCTTGACGTGCCTCGGACCGCGCCCGCGACCATGCCCGTGGTGAAGCGCGCATTAGTAGTGAACGGCAGCTTCAATGAGGTATCAGTTCGACAGATAAGCTACGCGCGCGCCCACGGCTTTTCCTCCATAATGGCCAATGGGACCGCTGCTGAAGCAGAGCAGCCGGGATGGGTGATCCTAAACCATGAATTTGACACATGCGAACCCTTAGTCTACGCCCGCCGGTTGTCGCGGTCCGTTTGCGGCGCACTCAGGGAGGAAGAGTTTGATGCTGTTGTCGTGTTCGGCGGCGACACGGCTTATGCCATTGTGGAAGCGCTGGGCCATCCAGAAATCCGTCCGATCGGTGAAGTGCTGGAAGGCGTGCCCATTTCCGCGATCGGGCGCAAGGCCGCAGGGCTGAAAGGCGAAGGGCCTTTTTATCTGATCAGCAAGGCTGGAGGGTTCGGCCCGGTTGACGTGCTTCGCCTGATTCACACGAATTTGACGCGAGGGTAAATGGGATGTCGCGTATTTACGCTGTCACAACGGGAGACTCGAGCGGCGTTGGGCCGGAAATACTCCTGAAGGCCTTTCGGCAGGGCGAAATTCAGTATCCGTTCGTCGCCTATGGGGACCTGGAAGTCCTTGAATTTTACAACGAACTCTTGAAGTTCGGCGTTCAGTTGCGAAAGGTGACCGCCGCGAGCGATTGCCAGCCCGGCACGTTGAATGTTGTTGATGCCAGCATCATGCGCCGAGGCGACGTCACAGTGGGCAAGCTGAACCAGAAGTCGGGGATGGCGGCACGGGAGTATGTTGTCGCGGCCACCCGCGCCACGATTGCCGGGGAGACCGCAGCCATCGTCACACTGCCCATGAACAAGGAGGCGACGCAGCTCGCCGACCCCGGATTCACCGGGCATACCGAGCTGATTGGGGACCTGTGCGGAACGAAGGACGTCACAATCATGCTCGCTTCGAACGACCTGATCGTCACGCATGTCAGCACGCACGTCTCTTTATCCACGGCCATCGCGCGTGTGAAGAAAGACCGCGTTGCAACCATCATCCGTTTGACCCACGAATCGGTTTCGAAACTGAACAACAATCCGCGGCTTGCCGTTGCAGGTTTGAATCCGCATGCCGGTGAAAGCGGATTATTTGGTGATGAGGAGATTCGAGAGATTCGTCCTGCCGTGGAGTGGGCCCGCAGCCAGGGCTGGCAAGTCGAAGGCCCGCTGCCTCCTGACACGGTGTTCTACCTGGCGGTGCGCAGGAAGCAATTCGACGCGGTCGTCTGCATGTACCACGACCAGGGTCACATTCCAAGCAAATTGCTTGATTTTGAGGGCGGCGTCAACATTACGCTCGGCTTGCCCATCGTCCGAACATCGGTCGATCACGGGACAGCCTTTGATATTGCGGGCCGGGGTGATGCTTCAACGGTCAGCTTTATTCGTGCGCTGGATTATGCCGTGCGGCTGACTTCGCGAATCCAATGAAGGTCGTCCTCTTCTCCGATGAATCAATGAATGCTATTGTAATTTTCGACAAGTGGCCGTTGGCTTCTGGTTCCGGACAATAGGCCCAATTGACAGCGCCGGGAGATGCCAGCAAGGAGGAAAAGAAGAGCGGCGTGCCGTGCCAAATGGCTTGGGGACCTCCGGCGCGAACTTAACCTGGGGCCACTACGAAGTCAGTTGCGCCATCGCTGAACTGTAAATTTCCCCCAGCCCATTTTCAGTCACCGAGTGGAACGGCCTGGCCCCCGGAAACCGCCGCGACGGTGGGTCAGCCACGGTTTGTCGGAGGGCAGTTAAGGATTTCGTCATGCTGAGGTTGGGATTAAAGGAGAACAACGACATGGGCAACCAGAATGGAAAGTCCGAAAGCCAGTCCGGTCGAAGGAGTTTTCTGAAGGCGGCAGCCAGCATGGCCGCTGTACCCTTGGTGCCGGGGAAAATTGCAGCAGACACGAACAAGAGTCTTTCTAGTGCCGGCAGGGATAACCCTATTGTCGAGGAAAACAGCAAGCCGGGGACAGTGGAGTGGCAACTTCAATACACCCTGTTCGACGATCCCGTTTCGCTGGCCTCTTACCCTCTAAACCGCTGTGTACGCTCCTCAGCCATTGAAGGATTTGCTTCCAGGAACAGCGTCCTGCCAGGCGAAACAATCGATTTCATGGTGAGCATGGCTCCAGCCGGTCGGTTCATGATGGATATTTATCGCATGGGCTATTACAACGGCGCGGGCGGGCGCCACATGGCTACGCTTGGTTCTTTCAAGGCCAGTCCGCAGCCCATGCCCATGATGGCGATGGAAAGGGTTCGTGAATGCAAGTGGGAAAAGAGCACCACTCTGACAATCCCAAAAGAATGGCCAAGCGGGATTTACCTGGGCAAACTTACTCGTGACGACACGGAAAAGCGCGCCCAGAGCTACGTTGTCTTTGTGGTGAAGGAACATCGCAAGACCGACCTGCTTTGCCAGACGAGTGACCTGACGTGGAATGCCTACAACAAGTGGCCGGGCAAAAATTCGCTTTATGACGATGGCACTCCGGAAATCTGGTATACGGGTCCGCATGTCAGGGTGAGTTTTGACCGGCCTTACGCCAAGTACTGCCAGGTGGTTGATGCTCCCGGGACCGTCGGCTCAGGAGAATTTCTGCTATGGGAGCACCCCATGGTGTTTTGGCTTGAGCAGCACGGGTACGACGTCACGTATTGCTCCGGTGTTGATCTTCATACTGATCCGGGAATCCTGAGCACGAGCAAAGCGTTCCTCTCAGTCGGACACGATGAATACTGGTCAAGCAAGATGTTTGATGAACTCCTGAAAGCCCGCGACGAAGGTCTGAGCCTGGCTTTCTTTTCAGGCAACACCATGTGGCATAAGATCTCATTTTATGGCAGTTCAATTTCCGGCCAGCCGTGCCGTGTGTACGCACGAGAGGATTACGCGGAGGGGTTCGCTGGCGAAGAAGCCAAACTCATGGGCCTCAAGTCCGGGCCGAACGCATACGGCGATTGGGTCATTGCAAAGCCTGAGCATTGGGTATACGCGGGGTTGGAAGTGAAAGCCGGAGACAAGATCCCTGGCCTGATCGGGTGGGAGTTCAACTGGGTCCCGGCTGAGATCCCGGGTCTTGAGGTCGTGGCTTCCAGTCCTCTTTACCCGCGTACTACAGAAAACGCAAAGGACCAGCGGCATGATGCGGTGGTTTTCCCATGCTCGAAAGGCAACTGGGTCTTTAACGCGGGAACCATCTGGTGGACGGAGGGGCTAAGTTGCCCACCCGGTCATATCCCCGCGAGGGTCAGCGGTATGGGTGGGACCTTCGGCGTTCATCCCTGGGTGCAGCGGATTACATCCAATCTGCTAAACAGGATGATCAAGGACTCGCCGCGCAGCTAGGAGCGGGCTTTCTATCAGTATTACAGATCAGAGAGTTTTGGGTCAGGAGTCAACCCGTCTTTGATCCTTTTAAATTTAGACTGTATCACGGCGGGACCATGAGGATTGAATCAGCTTTGAGCAGGTTACCGGCACGTCTCGTTACGACCGCAGGTATGATAATCCTTGGGAGTACGTTATTGATTACGGTGTGGGACCGGCAAGGCCCCAGCGTTGAAATGACTGCCGCCGGATCATCGGTCGGAAAATAGGAGCAGACTCTGAAATTACGGATTGACGAGAGTCGAGCCAAGGACCCTTCAAAAGCACAGGAGATTTGACAGATGGTGAGAGCAGGGATGGAGCAGTCAGCTTTGCAGATTCGGGGTATCGTCCCGGTTATCCCGACTCCCTTCAAGGGGAACCAGGAAGTTGATTGGGATGGCTTGGGGGCGTTGGTTGACTTTGCCTGCCGGAGCGGGGCCTGTGCGATGTGCCTTCCGGCCTACGCCAGCCAGTTCTACAAGCTTTCAGAAGATGAAAGGCGCCGTGCCATTGCAGAAGCAGTCAGCCGGGCATCCGGACGAATCCCCGTGATTGGACAGGTAAACGCCTTTTCTGCGAAGCTGGCAACGGAAACCGCGCTCGCTGCCCAGGAGACCGGCGTAGATGCGGTATCGGTGTCCGTCCCTCGTTTATTCCCGCTGGGAGAACGCGACATTCTCCGCTACTTTGATCGAATCTTGAGCGCGATTGATATTCCCCTGGTTATCCAGGATTTCAATCCCGGCGGTCCGACGGTCAGCTTGGACTTCATCGGCAGTCTGCACAAAGCCCACCCGCACTTTCGCTACATCAAGCTCGAAGAACCGATGATGGCATCCAAGGTGGAAGGCATTATTCAGAAAACGTCCGGGGAGGTGGGAGTTCTGGAAGGCTGGGGCGGCATGTACATGCTGGAGCTGATTCCAGCGGGGATTTGCGGGGTCATGCCCAGCTTGGGCGCGGCGGACATTCTGGCCATCGTGTTCCGGTTGGCAAAACAAGGTCAGAAGGGCAAAGCCTACGACGCCTTCAGTGCGGTGCTTCCCCAGATTGTTTTCAGCCTGCAGAATCTTGAACTGCTTCATCATGCGGAGAAGGCGCTCCTTGAGGCCCGGGGCATCATCAGGAAAACTGTCGTCAGGGACGCAAGTCTTGAACTCAATTCTCATGACCGGCTTCATATGCTTTTCCTGAACAAGAAGGTTCTGGAAACCCTCGAGCGTTTTAACCTGCCTCGGAACCCGGGCGCCACCTCCCCTAGTGCCGCGTAACAGACTTGGATTTCCTTTTGTATCCGCTATGGGGTCGTGAGATTATTCAAAAACTGATTTGGGCGCAAGAAACAAAATAGGGAGAATCTGAATGGACCGGCGTGATCTTTTGCGGGGACTTTTTACAGCGGCGGCTGCAATTCCGGCAGGATCTTTGAGTGCGAAAGTTCCCAGCCAACCAGTGGAGCTTGAGGTTATCGTCTCTTCCGTCGAAGACGCGCTTGCCGCCTATCAGGGAGGCGCAAGCCGCATGGCCATCGAAGTGCGGCTGACTGAAGGAGGTCTGACGCCTCCGACACAGCTGGTTGAAGACATACTGGGAAGAACGCCGCTAACGGCTCGAGTCATGCTTCGGCTGGATGTTGAGTTTCCCACGGATTTCGCCTTGAGGAGCAGAGCGCAGCTTGATGACCTGAAGTCCCATGCCCGCGCGCTTTCCGGCCTTGGGATTGACGGCCTGCTCACAGGCTATAGCCGGAACGGCAAACTCGATCTCGAAACACTTCGAGAAATTATCAACGCCGCGCCCACAACACACTACACGGTTCATAATGTCATCGAATTTACCGATGACCCTCTGGCGGCATTGCGTTCCTTGAGCAGTTTCCCGCAGGTGGATCGCGCCATGGTGCCGTGTGGCAGTGGAACCCTTGCCGAACGAATGCGCCGGATCCCTGCCTACGAAGCCGCGCTGGGTCCACACCGCCGACTTGTCCTCGGCGGCCTGGACCTTGACATGCTATCTACACTACGCCGCGAAACGAATATTCGTACCTTCCACCTGGGGACGGCGGTGCGGACACCCCAAACAGCTTCCGGGAAGGTGGACAGGGCCAAAGTCAAGAGGGCCCATGATCTGCTATTTAAGTGAGCGTCACATCAGCACTCCCGAAATCCGTAATCTCTCTCACAAATTCTTACTAGCAGAACACTTGTTCGCCCAACTTACCGAGCCAATATGAAAATCTGCTTGACACCATTACGCTCCTTCTAGTAAAGAGTTCATTACGGTCATGGAATCATTCTTCTATGTAGATTTACTTGTCTGGCTGGGGCTTGGGGATTGACCCTGAATTACGGGGATGAGGAGGAAGGGAGCCATGAAAGCTTTTTGTGAGAGGTGGGCGTGCCTGGGGGTTCTGATTGTCGGTTTGTTTGCAAGCGGACTTCTCTACGGGCAGATACTTTCAAGCACGATTGTGGGACAGGTCAAGGACAGTTCCGGTGCCGTAGTGCCGAGCGCCAAGATCACCGTGACCAACGAAGGAACCGGAATATCAGTTGAATCAGCGACCGATTCGGCGGGCACGTATTCGGTTCCAAACCTTCAAGCGGGGACCTACAGTGTCACGGCGGCCAAAGGCGGATTCAACACCTACCGTACGACCGGAATCAAGGTTCTGGCCGCACAATCCGTCCGTGTTGATGTCGCGCTTCAGGTTGGCGCCTCGCATCAGGTGGTGAGCGTGTCCGGGACAGCCCCGCTCGTGAATACAGAATCAGCGACAGTTGGCGGGTCCATCACGACGCGTCAGATAGCCGACTTGCCATTTGCATTCCAAAACATTGACGGGCTGATGAATCTTGTACCGGGCGCGCAGGTTTCCTGGGGCTGGTCAAGCCCGCAGACTGGCGGCGGCACGCACTGGGGTTCGTTCAATTTCACCATGAATGGCGTTCAGGCCAACGATCCCGGCAACGGAGCAGCGGCATATTCATTCGGCCTGGGTTCGGTGAGCTTGCCGGCGATAGACTCATTTCAAGAGTTCAAAGTGGACGCCATCAACACAAACGCCGAGTACAAGCAGCTTGGCACCGTGACGATGGTGACGAAAGCCGGTACAAACCGGTTCCACGGTGAGGCTTACGAATTCAATCAGAACAAATCGCTCAATGCCAACACGTTCCTGAACAATGCACTCGGAAAACCACGCGCTCCGTTTGTCCGCAACCAGTTTGGCTTCAACGTCGGCGGACCGATCTGGCGCAACAAGGCATTTTTCTTCTTTGACTATGCCTGGATACGGAACCGAATCTACAGTCAGGACCAATTGACATTCCCTTCGATGGCCATGCGGCAGGGGGATTTCTCCGCCCTTTGCGCCACTTATGATAGCAGCGGCGTTTGTAACGCTTCTGGCGGAACGCAACTGTACAATCCATTTACAGGTGCGGCTTTCGCCAACAACATGATCCCCGGAAGCATGATTGCCAGCCAGTCCAAAACGCTGCTTTCGTTCCTGCCTCCGCCCGACATCAGCAATGCCGGGTTGCCTTTTGGTCCTCACAATTACTTCGGTTTGGTTTCTACTGCCCAGAACGTCAATGCAGCTGACCTGCGTATTGACTACCAGATTTCCGACCGCGACAGCATTTACGGGATTTACAGCCGGAATGTGGGATTTCCGTGGGGGTGGGCGCTTGGTACGCCGCCGACTTACGGGAACGGGTCAAATTACGGCTACAAGACGTTCAATTACACGCTGGTTGAAACCCATACCTTCAATCCAAACATGGTGAACGAATTCCGTGCCGCTTACTTTAACCACCCCGGAATCCGGAGCGGACAGAACCTTAACTTTGACCCGCGATCGCTCTTTCCCGGGCTGACCGCCAGCCCCAACCGTGGGCTCCCCACCATGGGCATCTCCGGTTACTCGGGTATGTTTACGGACATCGGGAAGGGATATTACGGTCAGGAGCCGGATCTCGAGTACACGGACAATCTGACTTACGTCAAAGGAAAGCACACCTTAAAGTTTGGCGTTGATGAGACGGCATACAAGAATTACGGGCCGAACCCTAATGCCCCTCTGGGAAGTTTCAGCTTTAATGGCCAGTGGACCGGTGGCAAAGGCTGGTCCAGTGTCATAACTCCATCCCAGGGCAATGCATTTGCCGATTTTCTATTAGGGGTTGCGAACTCCTCGACGACCGGGACTGCAGGACACTTTTCAGGGGTATACTCTTCCCGCGAATGGGACGCCTATGTTCAGGACACCTGGCAGGCTTCCCCGAGACTGACGTTGTACTACGGGATCCGTTATCAATATCAGCGTCCGTGGAAGTGGCAGGATGGCTACTCCACGTACTATGATTTCAAGACGAACCAGCTCGCGCTTCCTGAAAACTCCAACACGCCCACCTTGCCGCCTTTCGGCGCATCCTCGGTTCTGTTCAACGCTTATCCGTTCACAACTACTCAAGCCCTCGGTCTGCCTGAGTTCTACATGGTTGGGGACAAGAATAATTGGGGACCCAGGTTCGGCGTTGCGTGGCGCCCATTCGGCGGAACGCGGACGGTATTCCGGGGCGGCTACGGCGTGTACTACAACTTTGTTCCCACCTTCGTGGGTGCGCGTGACGACGTTCTGAACCCACCCTGGATGGGTGGGCTTGGCGGATATTCCGGGTTGAACTACAATACGCAGCTTTCCGGCACTCCGAGTTCACCTTTCCTTCCGGACATCACCTTTGCTGATCCCTTCCCGGCCGCACTACAGGCGGCAGGAGGAGCGCCTCCAAATCCGACAATATTCTCCATGCAGCGCGACTTCAAGAATGCGGTTATTCAGCAATGGAACCTGACGGCGGAGCATCAATTCGCGCACGACTGGATGGGCCGTATCTCTTACGTAGGAAGCCAGACCCACCATTTGCAGTGGTTCTTCGGCGATCTCAATGTGCCTGTCACGCAGACTCCAAACGTGACGATTCAGCACCAGCGGCCGTTGCAGCCATGGGCAAACTTTGATGCGACCCGGAGCGGCGGAAAGCAGAACTTCGGTCAACTCCAGTTGGAGTTGAGCAAGCGGTTCTCACAAGGGCTCATGGTACAAGCTCAGTACCAGTGGACCCGCAGCCTTGATAACGTTGACCTTGTCGGCGGGCCTCAGAACTGGCACTTCCCGAATCTGGACTATGGCAACACGCCGTTCGTGCGCCGGCATCAGCTGGTTTTTGACTACATCTATGAACTCCCGTTCGGTCACGGCAAGCAGTGGCTGGGCAACATGAATGGCGTTGGCCAGGCCGTGTTAGGCGGGTGGGAAGTGTCGGGCATCTCCAGTTACGGGACTGGCGTGCCCTTCTCAGTAGGCTTCCAGGTGCCTTCCAGCTATGTGGGCTGGTGGGGAGGGCGTGCGGACCGCGTATCCGGATCATCTCTGTATTCGGGCCAGCAAAGCTCTCACGACATCATTAGCGGCGTGCAATGGTTCAATCCTGGGGCTTTCGCGCCGCCGCAGCCCTGGACGTGGGGCAATTCCTCGAGGGATTCCATTTTCGCGCCCGGCTTCTGGAATTGGGACATCAGTGCTCTGAAGAACTTCAAGGTTACTGAGCGGCTCCAGTTCCAGCTCCGCGCTGACTTCCTTGATGCCTTCAACCACTTTAACCTGGGCAGTCCTAATTCCACGATTGCCGATACGAGGGATAATGGGCCGGCGATTGCCAGTGCAGGAAAGATATTTGGTGGAGGTGGCAACCGCGTTGTCCAGGTCGGAGCCAGGCTGAGTTTTTAGTCCCGGCGAACTTCCGGAACAGACGGCAAGGCCACGCTGCTTACACAACCCCTGAATGAAGGAACCTCCCGGCCAGGGCAGGTTCCTTCATTTTTCAGCTGGCGGAGGTATTGGGCCCCGGGTGTTAGCCCCGATACAGGCTGAAAATCCTTTGTCCGGTCTGTAACCTGTATTTCCAGCGAGGAGATGAGCACGGTCAACTGGCTTGTGGCGCTGGGTATGCGTTGGCAGACACTGGGGCGACCCTCTATCAAAGCGGCTGAAGATGAGTCCCGGGCTGCCAGGATCAAGATATTCTCTCCGAAAGGTTCCTACTCTGACCGGAGGGTAAGTTTCATGTCAAATGTCGACCGATAGACGGACATTCATCGCTGAACTGGTTTCGATGTTGAGCGTTGCCGGCGTACCGGCTGGGACGCGCGCAGCCGCCCCTCCGGCAACGGAACTTCGGGGGGTTTGGGTCGAGACCGAGCAATTTTCACCCGATCCTGCAACAGGAAAAGCTCAGATTCGGGATACGGTTGAGCGGCTTGCCGATGCCCGCCTCAACTCGCTGCTGGCATGGGCGACGAGTGGCTTCCTTGTTGGTTTGACCAACCCCCGTTATGCGAAAATCCACCCACCCGCACAGTGGGACGCGCTGGGCTACCTGATAGAGCAAGCCGGCAGGAAGGGCCTGCCCGTCCACCTCTGGTATTCGTTCACAGATTACCGCGATATCAACAGCCCGGATTTTGATCCGGAAGTCGGGGGCAATCCTGACTGGGCCGCCATCAGGGTTGACGAGTTCCTTCCGGATTATCCAATCTCCAGTAAAGCTACAAGCGCCTCACTCTGGGAGCGCTTCCTGAAGAAGCCGCAATGGGAAATGGACCGGCTTGAAATTCCGCTCTCATCACAAAATCGAAAGCACGACGTTTGCCCGCAGCATCGAGAGGCCCGGGGATGGCAACTACGCCTGCTGGAGGGAGTGTTGAAACGCTATCCGCAGCTTGCAGGTGTTCATGTCGAAGAACCCGGTTACGACTATCCCGGAAACTGCGTGTGCAGCCTTTGCCGTGGGGTATTCCAGCAGCTTTACGGCAAAAGACTTGAAGAGCACCTCGACAGCCTTGAAGCACAGGATTTTCGGTGCCTGGGCACAAGCGCGTTCA
>JAJYJL010001025.1 GCA_021789565.1 Acidobacteriota bacterium | reverse complement strand
CATTGAGAAAAAGTTTCAGCCGGTCATCATCAAAACGGCAAACCGCCCCAACGGTGTGTTCAATCTTGTTCTCGTGGGCCAGGAAAGCACCCAGCAGCAGGCGGAGCAACTGGCAAGCCAACTGGTGCATGACAAACTCGCAACACAGACCTTTGTGGTCCGCACTAATTAGAACCCGTCAACGACTTCGTTCGGAGGCAGCATGGATAACTGCATCTTTTGCAAAATCATTGAGCGCAAGCAGCCGGCCAAGATTGTTTACGAGGACGAACAGGTCGTCGCCATTGAAGACATCCGGCCGCAGGCGCCGGTCCATTTGCTGGTGATGCCCCGAAAACACCTTCATTCACTGAATGAAGCCGATGGCAGCGACGCCCCCATGCTGGGCCGCCTCTTTACGGTGGCTGCCCATCTGGCCCGTGAGCGGCAGCTTGAGTCCCGAGGCTATCGGACCGTAATCAATAATGGACCGTGGGCAGGGCAAACCGTTAATCATCTTCACGTACACGTGCTGGGAGGCCGTGTTTTTCACTGGCCTCCGGGATAGATTTCCACCCAACCGGCCGGCTAGAGCGTGGCCAACAGGGCCGCCAGCAGCGCGGCGCGTTGCGGCAGTTCGCGGATGATCACATGCTCGTGGAGCGCATGCGCGCCGTCCCCCACGCCGCCCAGGCCGTCAAGGGTGGGAATGCCGAGCGCGGCGGAAAAATTGCCGTCGGACCCGCCTCCGGTCGCCGCGTCCTTCACTTCAAACCCAAGCTGGCTTGCAAGAGTCTTTGCCTTGCCGAAAAGGTCCATCGTCATCGCCCGCTCCATGGGTGGCCTGTTGATCCCGCCTTCGACTTTCAGCCGGGCTTCCGGATGGACCGCTTTTAATCCGAACAATTTCGTTTCGATCATTGCCTGATCGGCAGCACGCGGGATGCGGACGTCCACCCTGGCCCGGGCGAGTTCGGGAACAACGTTTGTTCGCGTGCCCCCTTCGATGACGCCCACGTTCAGCGTCAGGCCACGCCGCGGCTGCGCCATTTTCTCAACCTTCAGAATCTGCCGTGCCAGTTCGCCGATCGCATTGACCCCAGCGGCGGGGTTTACGCCTGCGTGAGCTGAGCGGCCCTGAACAGTCAGGCGAAATTCTCCCACGCCTTTGCGGGCCGTCTTCAGCGCGCCATCCTGCGCCGGCTCAAGCACCAGCACAGCGCGGGAGCCTCTTGCCAGGCGCTCGATCTCGCGCCGGAACGCCGCACTTCCAGTTTCTTCTTCCGGGTTCAGGAAAAGCCGTACAGGGCTTGCAGGCTCGGCGCCAAGCTCCTGCAGCGCCCGGACCGCCGCAAGGGCAAGCACGATGCCCGATTTCATATCCAAAATTCCGGGGCCGAAAGCGCGGCCTCCCTGGATTCGGAATGGCATGCGGGCAAGCGTGCCTTTGGGCCAGACGGTATCGTGGTGGCCGATCAGAAGAATGGGTTTTTGTTGGCTCGATTTCTCCCGTCTGCCCACGCCTTGGCGGGAATCGGCCGCACGCGGTCCGCCCCAGAACTCAGCAACAAGAGCAGCCCCGGTTTCCGAGTTTTCAATCAACGAAACTTTCCCGTGCTGGCGGCGGAACTCGCGCGCAAAAAAGCGCGCAACGTGGTCGATATCCGCCCGCGAATAGGTGGGGGATTCTATTTCAACCGCCTCTCGCAGAAGATTCATGGTGTTGGGCAGATCACGACGGCAGTAGGCAAGCAGCTTGCGAAATTCCAATTTCACCCTCTCGGTTGTAAGCGATGGTTCGGCGCGGAAGCCAGGGGAACTTCCCAGCCGTGACAGCAAACGGTGTTTCATTCTATCCTAGCTGTATCAGTCTGAGCGAACGTTGCCGCCAGGCGCGGCGTTGTGGTGTAAAGAGGTTCTCCGTTGAACAAGATCTCTCTGGCCCTGGTGGTTCACTCGCATCAACCTGTCGGCAACTTCGATCATGTTTTCGAAGAAGCTTACCAGAAAGCCTACAATCCCTTCGTGCAGACTTTGTTTCGCCATTCGCGCATCCGTGTGGGGTTGCACTTTTCCGGCTGCCTGCTGGAATGGATTGAAAAACATCACTACGAGTATTTCGACGCTCTCAGAGAACTGGTGGCCCGCGGCCAGGTGGAGTTGATGGCCGGGGGATTTTATGAACCCGTTATTTCCGCCATTCCTGACGCCGACAAAGCCGCGCAACTCTCGCGGCTGAGTGACTATCTTGAGAAACACTTTGGCTCGCGCTCCCAAGGCGCGTGGCTTACAGAGCGCGTGTGGCGGCCGGACCTGGTGCGGCCACTGGCGGAAGTCGGCATCCGGTACGTGATTCTGGACGACACTCACTTTATTGCCGCAGGCGTGGAGCCCGGGGACTTGTACGGGACATATCTTACGGAGGACCTCGGTGCACAGCTTCAACTTGTCCCCAGTCTAAAGAGGCTGCGCTACACCATCCCTTTCCACGACATAGGTGAAACGTTCGATCTGCTCCGGCAGAAAATCGGACAACCCAATGTTTTGTTTGCGGCCGGCGACGACGCAGAGAAATTTGGAATCTGGCCCGGAACTCACGACCTTTGCTACACACGAGGCTGGCTGGACCGCTTTTTCCAGGCCGTCGAAGATTCGGGCGACTGGCTTGAAACCACAATGCTCTCCAGCTTTATGTCCGCGCACAAGCCGCTCGGCAGGGTTTATCTGCCCACCGCTTCCTATCCCGAAATGATGGAATGGGCGTTGCCAGCGCACGCCTGCCAGGAGTTCATGCAGTGCCTGGAAGAAACGGAAAACATGCAATCGGGCGAGCGCTTCCGGAAATTCCTGCTGGGCGGCACGTGGCAGGGATTTCTGGGCAAGTACGCCGAGTCAAACCAGATCCACAAGCTGATGCTTGACGTCAGTCGGCGTTTTCACAAGGC
>JAJYJL010001024.1 GCA_021789565.1 Acidobacteriota bacterium | reverse complement strand
GATCTAGGCATCTCGCTCAAGGTCGATGAGGGGGAGGTTGTCACTCTTGTGGGAGCGAATGGTGCGGGCAAGACCACCACGCTGCGAACCATCTCTGGGCTTATCACCCCTACTTCCGGCGACATTTTTTTCCGGGGACAACGGATCAATGGCAAGGCCGCCCGGGATATTTTTGCGCTCGGAATTGTCCATATCCCCGAAGGCCGGCGTGTCTGGCCGGGGATGACGGTTCTCGAGAATCTAGAAATGGGCGCCTATTTGCGCACCGACAAGGCGGCCATCCAGAAGGACTTGGAGCGGATCTATACGCGCTTCCCGATTTTGAAAGCGCGGCGCGGGCAGGCGGCCGGATCGCTGAGCGGTGGCGAACAGCAGATGCTGGTGATCGGACGGGCCCTCATGGCATCGCCAAGGCTTCTCCTGATGGATGAGCCCAGCTTAGGACTGTCACCCCTTATGGTCGAGGAAGTCGCAGCCATTATAAAGGAGATTAGCCAATCGGGCGTGACGATTATCCTTGTGGAACAGAATGCCCGCATGGCTTTCCGCCTGGCCGACAGGGCTTACATTCTCGAAGTTGGGGACATTACCCTCGAAGGGAACACGAAGGACCTACTGCACGACGAGCATGTCAGGCAAGCATACCTGGGGGCCTGAGAGCTTGATTAACAAATCATGTTTGATATTTGACAGTGGCTTTGCGAGCCACTGAGCAGATTTGAGCGCGGTCGGTTGTCCAGGTTTCCATCATCCCCAGGTGCGCCGTCGAAGTGGGATGCTATACTTGGGATAGCAAGCGTTGGGCCGACGATGGTGCCAAGATTGAGCGCTGCGGGGTAGTAACCGAAGATGGTTTCGAAGTCTTTTACAAGTTCCCCAAGAAGGATTTGATCGCGTGCGGACTCCCCGGGAGGTACTAGCCGCGCAGGCACATTGGCGGGGAGGTGATCGCAGCAAACCGACACGGTTTTCGCGATTGCAAATGCCAGTGAAAGAAGACAATTCACAGGAAGAGAGGTAAGAGCAGGTATCAACGAGCTGGGCTACCGGGTCGCCGACGCTTATGCCTTCACCATCGTCTACAACAAACTCATTACCAAAGATATCAAGAACTGGAAGGACATACTGGATCCTTCCCTCAAAGGCAAATCTAACGGTGGTGACATTCCATCCTCTGGCACATTGAGCGCATTCTATCTCGCGATCAAAGACGTGATGAACCCCGATTACTGGCCCGCGTTTGCCAAACAAGGGGCGACCGTATTCCCCCGCGCAGCGGACGTTCTTGCCAAAGTGCAAAGTGGCGAGTTCCCGATTACGAACCTGGCGTCTCAGATGGATGCGTATCAGATCGCGAAAAGCGGAGCGCCGTTTACCATTGTCTTTCCCGAAGAAGGATCTTTCCTAATTCCTCTGCCCTGGATCGCACTGACCAAAGCGCCACATCCGAATGCAGCCAAGTTGTGGCTTGACTTCATCTTCGTACGCGCCGCCGACTGAAGAAATCGAAGCTCTCAAATTCGATTGGCGGGATTACTCGCTCGACCAGCAAAGAGCTGCTCAGGACCAAGCAAATATTCGCTCTTGCCAAGTAGAGTCTCCCGGACTTATCCAGACGCCCTGCCGTCCAGAGCGTCTCATAGTAAGCCGCGGGCTGCAGGGCCGTCCGATCGAAATTCGACCGTCAGGGCGGATATGGTACGATGGTAGACCCAAGTACTCAACTGAAACAAGCCTCTTCGCGACGGATTCACCTTTTGCCCACTCCAGAGTCCGTCATCATGGCCTTGACTGCCGTACTCGCGGTTGGCCTCATACTCTATCCACTCACGCGCCTACTTGTCGCAAGCCTTTTGTCGGATGTCGGCTTTGGAAAGCAAGCTGTGCTCACGCTTGAGAACTACGGTGCACTCTTGAGTGATCGCACCTTACACTCGGCCGTAATCGTTACCTTCGCCGTCAGCATTGCTACTATGCTGATTGCGACCCCGATCGGGTGTTTGCTGGCTTGGGCCGTAGCGCGTACGAACATACCAGGCGCTCGCTTCCTGGATGCAATCAACATCATCCCATTCTTCATTTCGCCCTATGTGGGGGCGCTGTGTTGGACTGCGCTAGCTTCGCCCACTATTGGAACCCTTAACGTCCTTTTTCGAAACCTGTCTGGGCAGCCCCAGGCGCTCGTGAATATCTATAGTATTCCGGGCATGGTATGGGTCATGGTTCTTTTCTACGCTCCCTACGTGTATCTGTTCGTCTCCGAGTCGTTCCGCAACATGGACCCCACACCGGAAGAAGCCGCACGGATGAGCGGGGCTGGCAACTGGCGGGTCTTTCGCCACATTACATTTCCGCTGGCCCTTCCCGCGATCATTTCTGGTGCACTGCTTGTTCTGGTTACTGCGGCGGGAGCACCGGATGTGCCATTAGCACTCGGCAAACCAGCCAATTTAGATACGCTTTCGACCCTAATGTACGTGAATCGTGAGGCCTATCCACCGCTCTTCGGCCTGAACTCGGCCATCGGTATGATTCTCCTGCTGGTCGCAGTGATTGGCATGTACGGCCAACGCTGGACGTTGCGGTCGCGGAGCTTTGTGACGATTTCAGGGCGAGGTTACAGCGCCAGCCAGGTAGACCTAGGCCGGTGGCGCTATGTCGCCCTCGCGCTTAATCTACTATATGTTCTGATCGCTCTTGTTATTCCGCTTTGTGCGCTCCTGATGGTAGCGTTGTCCACATATTGGTCGGGCTCGTTTGACCCGACACTGTTCACACTGGCGAACTTCAAGAGCGTACTCTTCGACTTGGAACTCACGAAGATCGCCCTGAAGAACAGTCTGATCCTGGCTGTTTCGGGCGCGACGCTTGGGGTCCTTCTGTGCATCGTTCTCTCCTACATCATTCACCGGAGCCGCGTCGCCGGT
>JAJYJL010001023.1 GCA_021789565.1 Acidobacteriota bacterium | reverse complement strand
CTGAAGAAGGCCGTGGTGATGGCGCCACCCGGCAGGCGCCTGGTTGCACAGGAGATTCCGCCCATCCGGGTAAGGAAGGTTTACAAGCCGGTGAAAGTGACTGAGCCGAAACCGGGTGTTTACGTCTATGACCTGGGACAGAATATGTCGGGCTGGCCGCAGATTGCAGTGCGGGGGTCGCGCGGCTCCAGCGTTAAAATCATTCCGGGCGAACTGCTGAACCCCCAGGGACTGGTGACGCAGAGAAGTTCCGGCAGGCCTGAATGGTTTCGGTACACACTGGCGGGCAAGGGAGTTGAAACATGGCATCCGCGGTTCAGTTACTACGGCTTCCGATATGTGCAGATTGAAGGCGCCACGCGGAAAGCCGGGACAAGCCCGTCCTGCTGAGCGTGGCCGGAGACTTTGTCCATTCCTCCGCCGAACCGGGCGGCAGTTTTTCCTGTTCCTTTGAACTCTTCAACCGCATTCACCACATCATCCGTGCGGCGATTGAAAGCAATATGCAGAGCATCCTCACCGATTGCCCGCACCGGGAAAAGTTGGGCTGGCTTGAAGAGAGCTACCTGATGGGACCCTCCCTGATGTTCGATTTCAACGTGCCGGCGCTTTATGCCAAGATCGCGCACGACATGACCCAGGCGCAACTGGCCAACGGGCTGGTGCCAGACACATCGCCCGAATACCCTGTCTTTTACGACGGCTATCGCGATTCACCCGAGTGGGGCAGCGCCTGCATTCTGGCTTCCTGGCAGGCGTACCGGAGGTACGGCAGCGCGCGAATCCTGCGGGACAACTATCAGACTTTTGAACGCTATGTTGCGTATCTCGGCAGCCGGGCGCAGGGCGACATCGTAAACCACGGTCTCGGAGATTGGTGCGACCTGGGGCCCAAAGCTCCCGGCAGAGCCCAACTCACTCCCAAAGCCGTCACAGCCACCTGCACTTATTACCGCGATCTTGTGACGCTGAGCAGGATTTCAACTGTCCTTGGCAAGAAAATGGAAGCCCGCAAGTACGCCGCTGAAGCGCGGGAAGTAAAGAAAGCTTTCAACGAGAAATTCTTTCACGCGGACACGGACAACTACGCCACGGGCAGCCAGACCTCGGACGCAATGCCGCTCGAGCTGGGAATGGCGCCCGCCTCCGCGCAGGCTGGATTGCTGAAGAATATTATTCGGAATATCCGCTCCCACGGGAATGAAATGACCACGGGTGAAGTGGGGCATCCCTACCTGTTGCGCGTGCTGGCGGACGCCGGCCGCTCCGACGTGATCTTTGCAATGCATTCGCGCACCAACGCGCCCGGCTACGGATACATTTTGAGCCAGGGCGCCACGACGCTGACGGAAGGGTGGAAAGCAGAACGGAGCTTAAGCCAGAACCATTTTATGCTGGGGCACATCGAAGACTGGTTTTACCGGGACCTTGCGGGGATCAGGCAGGCTGCCGGCAGCGTGGGCTATGAAAAAATCGTGATCATGCCTCACCCTGTTGGAAACATCACCTGGTGCAAAGCCGGGTACAAGTCTGTGCGGGGAGAAATCAGAAGCGACTGGTCCATCAGCCATGGACGCTTCCATTTGGACGTAATACTGCCGGCCAACACCACGGACCAGATTTACGTTCCGGCGAAAAACGCTGAAGGGGTCACCGAGAGCGGACGGCCGGCAAAGGACGCGCCCGGGGTTCGCTTCCTGCATATGCAAGACAGATACGCGGTGTACCAGGTGGGTTCCGGAACCTATCGCTTCGTCGCCGCAGCCAGATGACAAAGAATCGGGGCTTGATCACGCATGCCTTCAGTCCTTACGGGACACTGGTTTGTTGACAGTAAAGGAACGGCTGGGGCATTCTAATAACACTGCGACAAAACGCCGTGCAGACGCAAGCCGTGAGAACACGCGGCGTTCGGCCGCCGTGCTCGCCCGGAAAGGACTCTAGACAGCCGCTTCCCTCGCCGGGCGAAGGCGCAACGGTGTTGCAGGCCAAGGAAGCGGAATATTGGGCCGGTAGCTCAAGTGGTAGAGCATTGCCCTTTTAAGGCGATCCGGGGCCTTCAGCTAACTTCCTGAAAATCAAGCTAATTCCCTGATTTCATATGTGATTAACGTTGATTCTGCTTTGGATTCTGTAAGGTCAATTTGGCTCAATTTGGACACCAGATGGACACCATCTGGACACCAGTGGCACCCATGGTCTGCTCGACTTGCGCATGGTGCGACGCTGGGTGAGAGACAGCTCCCTGGAGGCGATAAGGTATTTGAGCCCGGCCAAGGACATGCATGACAAGCTCGACAAGGTTCAGATTGCAGGGGTGCTGGGAAGCGAATGACCGGATGGCGAGCGCCTCTGGGCTTCGTGAGATCCTGACGGCGGCACGATGCGATTTCTACGTTGTTTCTTGCCATCATCTCCGCCACTTGGACGATATAATCATCCGCCACCCTCTCGTGGAATGGGTTTGCCGACCGACTCCGGTTGGCCTGCCCGATCCAGTATTGGCCTGCTATGCCTCTGATCGTGACTCTGACCGGGGGTGGGATTCTCAGTGCATGGCGCTCCCGGCTGGCACCCAGATGGTGTATGGTTCCAGCTCTCTGAATCTGTTCTCAGGGAAGTTGTCTTCGCGACGGGCGCGGGGCACTGATGAACCGCTGCCATTGAGGTCATGATGTTCGCCACCGCCCGCCAGTCTGCGTTCCGATGTTTCTGGACCAGAGTGCACATTAGGTCGATCTCGCTCATGGCTATCCCCCTACTTCTTGTAGGCGGCGGCTTGTGGCGCGCCTGCGACGTACTGTGTCGCTTTTGGTGGAGCGCGGGCGTGGCGACACTCGCTGTCGCTCTGCCGACGCCTAGGGTCGCCCTAACATCTTATGAGCGCAGGGCGAAACTCAGTTGGCAAAGATTCTTCATGGTGTTGCCAA
>JAJYJL010000055.1 GCA_021789565.1 Acidobacteriota bacterium | reverse complement strand
TTTCTCCAGAGTCGCGAGTGGTTCCGACATAGTGGTGGCCTCCTACTCTTAGTGTACCATATACACTAAGACCGGGGCCACAATAAACACGAACGCGAGAATTGTTACTTCTATGTCGCACACCCCCTTCCAGGTCAAATCTGGACAAATGAAACCTCTCAATGCACGCTTCCAGTAACTCACAGGCCGAAGTCTCGGGCAGCGGCCCCAAAGTCAGGCATTGGCGGTCACTCCAATAGAAAAATCGGGCGAATTGTGCGATCCGGAATTCCTGATCGTCCCGCATGAGCAGATAAACCGGAGTATCGCGCATCCAGAAAAGCTCTTTAATGATCTTTGCCCTGGCATGTGTCAGGAGCGGAACGTGGTCGAGGATGACCCGATAATCGCCCGATTGGGCCGCGCGGTAAAGTATCCCCTTCAACCTTGCGCTCGGAAGGGTTTTCAGCCAGATGTCGAAATTCACAGATGAGACGCCCTCCGCCTTGAGTTGCTGGCGGAGTGCTGGACTTTTGGTTTCATGGAGGGCCTTAATGAGACTCCGCAACAGGTTTTGCAGATCTTTGAAACCAGCCAGGTAGAGATACTTTCCGGCAAGGTCGCGAGGAAGATTCCGAATCACATTCCACATGAGAGCCGTCTTCCCGATATCGGCGGGGCCGGAAATCATCATGCTTTCTTTTTTCCGGAAGGCTTTCTCAATACGATGTGATTCGCGTTCCCGATCAAAGAAGCGAATCCCTCGAGCTTGGCTGGATGTTCCATGGCCCCATTTGCTTGCGGATTCACCCTTTCGTCGCATCTCGTCGACCTTTTAAGTTTTTGAGCGCACGCTCCGCAGCCGCCCTGACCCGCACCGCCCCTTGCCGGCTAAGACGATCCAGGCACGAAAGAGCTCGATTATCTCCAATACGTCCGAGGGCCACGACCGCTGCTTCCTGGATGTAGGGATCGTCAACAGACGTGGCAACATCAATCAATGGCTCAACCGCCACATGAGATCCCAGTTCACCAAGGATCGTTGCAGCACGAATGGGCACGGTGGGTTCAGGATGCCTCAGAGCAATGATTAACTTCTGCTCATAGGTCCTGCCTGAAAAATCCTGCAGATCAGCACCACAGTTAGGGCAGGTGGTCGCCGCTCCAACTTCGCTCCAGCAGGAAGGACAAAAATAGGTAATGCTCATAAGTACGAAATTCTCAGGAGAGGGTCGGACAAGCGATGCACGATCAGAGACCTCCTTCAGCGTGAACCTATCTGGACGACGGTCCCGCCAACCCATCTGCCTTGCAGCCTTTGCGGAAAATCCGATAGAGAATCGCCAGCGTCGATTCATGCGGCTCGTAACTCTCAACTGATTCGCCCGTCGCTACACGACGGTGGATTTCCCCTTCGACAACTTCCCGTGCCAGTCTGAAATGAGCTATCAATAATTCTTCCAACGCTTCCCGGTTGCTCTCAAAGCCGACCAACAGTACTGAAAGAAGCGTGGTCAGCTCAACGGCAAGCCACGCAACGCTCGGCCCAACCACGACAGGTACTGCAACCATCGAGAAGATGAAAAGATTGAAATTTCCGTAGTAGTGGTGCAGCACGGACGCGTCGTGGGTTGTTCTCTTCATGTAGCCAAGAGAGTAAAGGGAAGCCGTAACGCCGACCGCTGTGACCAGGAGCAGGATTAGCGCACCCAACGCATCCATTTCGATCCAACCCGGAATGGCGACAACCCTGCCCTGTACAATAACCCGGTGTGTCGCCCAAACCGCCAGACCCAAAAGAGCAACGCAATTCACCAGGGTCAGGGCCGAGGCGACCTTTCGGCCGATCGCAGGCGTCCAGCATAAGATCGAGGCCAACAGAGGAAAGACCAGGATTGCAACCAGAGTCACGGCCGTGGTTCCTCCTTCAGCGTCGCGAGAGAACCGACGTTCGTTGTCCCGATGTGCTCCTGCATCGCCCGAGTGAGAACTCCGATGACAAAGACAGCAATCAGAACGTCAAACGCAACCACCAATTCGATAAACAGGTGAAGTGTTGGAGCAAGGGCGATGCTTGCAAAAAACGCCCCGTTCTCCATGGACAACAGCCCGAGCAGTTGAGGGACCGCCTCGCGGCGCACAGTGAGCGTGAACGCTCCAAGCAGCAGCGCTGCCAACCCAATCGGGAGGTTCACACCCACCGACGGGCCGGCCGGAATCTTCAGCCACGGCGAAGTAATCAGATACGCGGCGATCGCGAGGCCGAGCGACATAAGCAAAGAAATCGGAATGTTCAGTGCCTGCTCAATTTCGCGGCGTGTATAGACTTCCCCCGGCACAGTCTTACGAAGCAACCAGGGAATGAGAATCGGTTTGTTAATCAGATTGATTGCGCCAACACCCAGCAGGTCCCAAACCACCGGGTGGAGACCCAGCAGGAAAGCCGACAGAGCAAGAAAAACCGATTGCCATATGAAAAGCCGCATACAGCCCTGAACCTGGCGCGTTGCCACCATGCCGAATGTACACAGGAGAAACAGCCCGCCTGCCAGGGCGTTGAGCTGAGGAAGGAAAGAAACCGGAATTGCAGATGCTATCACCGTCACAGTACCTTTCTCTCGGGATCACACCGCAAAGAGCCAACTGATCATTGCGGCCACCGAAATGATGAAAGCGGCACCTAGAAATTCGCTGATTCGAAACAGCCGCAACTTCGCAAGCGAGCTCTCGACAATTACTAAAACCAGGACAAGCAGAAAAATCTTGAGCAGGACGGCCGGAACTGCCAACAGAATGGCCCCCGGATCTGTGCTTTGGGCCAAACCCCACGGTGTGACCAGAACATTCAGCAAAATGCAGATCAGCACAAAGAGCTCCATTTCTCCGCCCCACTTCATCAGGGCTGCCGCAGGCCCTGAGTACTCAAGGCCTTTCGATTCATCGATCATGGCCAATTCAAAGTGGCCGGAGGGGTTGTCAACGGGAATGCGCCCGCCTTCGGCCAGAATCAAAATGAAGAAAGCAAGAACGATCAGAACGTGAGCAGGTTCAAAAAAGTTGGAGGAGGGCTTCACCCATTGTTCCTGCACGATGTAGGGAATTGTTGATCCTGCTACGAAAGAAACTGTGAAGAAAACGGTCATGAAAACGGGCTCGGCAAGGAAACCGACCAGCCGGGTCCGGCTCGCTCCCATGGGACCATAGGGGTTTGCGGTGTCAACCCCCGCCAGCGTGGCAAAGAAACCGCCCAGCGCCAGGACAAACCCACCGGCAAGCATGTCACCCATGAAAGCAAAAAACAGCGGGTAGTTCGTCAGTACGGGAATGAGTAGTGTTACAAAGATGGGCGCGACAAAAACCACGTAGGGCGTGAAACGAAATATCCACGAACTCTGCTCGGAAATCACCTGATCCTTGTGGAACAGCTTCCAGATGTCCCGGTAAGGCTGCAGAATACTGGGCCCACGTTTCGACTGCACCATCTCTTTCAGACGATCGATGACTCCTGCAACCAACGGCGCGAAACCCATCACGACGGCCACTTGCACCAGGTTATAAACAATGTGAGACAGCATTCAGTCACCAGGCATAAAAAAAAGGCCCCTACCCAGCAATCAGGTAGGAGCCATTAGTCACGGTATTCCGAGACCTTTAACGGTGGCGCTCCATCACCGTGAATCGCCACTCTACAACAGCCGGTGACCTATCGCAACAAAAATTTCATCAACCTTGATCGTGTTTATGCAAGAGGGGAGCGTGCGCCGGAAGCGCTTGTTACGCGTGTATTTTCGGGTGGCCAGTTGAGTTCTTAGAACCGTGTGAGTTTGGGGGAAACAGCTCTTCCCAGCCCTCCATGGTGGGGGCGCAGCGTTGTGGGCGGCATCGCCGAGTTTCCACATTTTTCTGTTGTCTACTACAGGGAAGCTGTATATAGGAGAAACTACAGGATCTACAGGAAGAGGCTGCATCCAGCTCGTGCGGAAAGGGTTAGCTTCAACGAGCGCACATAAATCAACGTCAAAGCGTACACCATTTGTTTCCATTCACTCCCCGAACTCCATATGTCTCCACCAAAGAACAAAAGCTTCACTGACGCGGCCCCAGTCGACCGCAATCTCCGTTACCAGCATCTTTTCAGGCTCTCAAGCTGGGAGATGATCTGCCAGGCCCTCTGCGGCTTCAAAACCCGAAAAGGCAGGCTATCGAACAATTCATGCATTGGTCGCTCCACTTCCTCAACTTCGAGCGGTTCGGCACACTTGCACCGCCTCTACTCACGGGCAACTCCCATACTTCAAACTTACCTGCCGGCCTCTTTTAGCTCAACTCCCAACAGGCTCCCGGGCTGGCCATACATCGAAGACATGGGGGAGGGAAATTTGGGAATCCGCGACGCGGGGTGAGTTAATATCGAAGGGGGGATGGCTTGTCATGATACTCTCCGGCCAAACCTGAGAATTGGGACGCACATGGCCAGAGGGCAAGTTCCGAGGCAACCCCAACGCGCGTTATGATCCGGCACACGAAGAAGTGGTGTTACGTTCCGTTGTTCCTGGTTTTACTGGGGACATTCGTGTCTGAGACTCTGGCCCAGTCAGCCCGTTTGACTCCAGTTCCGGGTAGTCCTTCCTGTGAGCAGGCTCAAAACCTGGCTCAGCAAGGCAGGGACTTGATGGGTCAGAATCAATATGGCCAGGCTGTCGCAGAATTCAGATCGGCGTTGGACCTGTGCCCGGGATCCCAGGACATCGAACTGGACCTCATCCGCGCGTATATCAAGTCCCGCAAATTCACGAAGGCCGAATCGGCGTCCAAGTCATTTTTACGACGCTACCCACGTTCAGAGCAGGGCCAGGTGCTACTTGCTTATAGCTACCTGATGGAACAGAAAGTTCAGTACGCAGGCCGGACACTCCAAAAGCTTCTTGCTCAGGATAGCAAGAACCCTGAAGGCCTCAAACTGATGGGATTGACCCTGGTCTTCTATAAAGAATATGTTTTGGCTGAACAGGAACTGCGGGCTGCGCTGGCGCTTCAACCTGATGACGAGGAATCGCTTTATGCGTTGGGCCGGGTGTACCAGACACAAAACAACTTTGGGCCAGCCATTGAAACCTTCAAGAAACTGATCGCTCTCAACCCAAAGTACTACCGGGCTTACGACAATCTGGCACTGTCTTACGAGGCCGTGGGGAAAATTGCCGAGGCAGACACCATGTTCGAGAAAGCCGAGCGTGTGGCGGCCGAGGTCCACGCCAAGGACGACTGGCCTTACGCAAACCAAGCCAACATGCTCGTGAAAAACGGGCAGGCCGATAAAGCATTGCAGTGCATCGGAAAAGCAATTCAAATTAATCCGCGATCAGCGCGGAACCACTGGATCATGGGGAAAGCGCTGATGGAAAAGAACGACCTTCGTGGCGCTGAAAAGCATGCCCGATTGTCCATTCAACTCGACAGCAGCTTTGCAAAAGCACACTACCTGCTGGGAACAGTCTATCGAAGGCAGCACAAACCGGAAAAAGCAGAACAGGAATTTGCTAAATTCAAACAACTCAGCGAGCACTCTGAGGAGCCTTCCATAAAATCCTCAAGCAACATCAAGTAGATTGCCTGATCTAAACCCGATGCGGGCTAAAGGCATGTTCAGAGAGCTTTGCATTATTACAATGCCGGCGCAAAGATATAGCTGCGTCCGCCGGCGAGCGGCCTGAATTCTTTCCATCCTGCGCGAGACGAGATAAGTCTCACCTCTCCCAGGCTTTTGCCGTCTGGGGCATAAGCCATCAATACTCCTCCAGCCGGGGCGCGGAAAGCGATTCGATTGTTGCCATAGATATCGGTCAAGTCCAGCACTCCTCCTGCTTTACGCCGCAGGACGACGCTGCCTGTCGCGCCCAGATTTCCGTGTTCGGTCCACTGCCCGCGGCCGTCAAGATATTCATACGCGGGCGCGTCCACGTAATCGATGCGATGGTTGTTCTGAAGCGCCGACATTTCATAAAAGTGATTTGACGGGTTGAACACCAGCCAGCCAGAAACGGGCAGGGTGACCGGCTTGCCGGCATCCGTAACCGTCCACGTTCCCTCCGTGGAGCGGTTGACATACACTTCGGTTCCGTTCTCGTACGCCACGTGCAGCCGGGATTCGGCGTTGACGCCTTGGGCGATTGCCTGGCTGGGGTTATACCACTTGCCATCACGGTCTGCATATTGGATGAGCTTGGGCGGGTTGAAGGCATATTGCTGCTGCAACTGCTGCATCATGTAATAGGACCGGGTCATCGCCTCAAGGCCAAAAGGATCCGAGGGTTTGAACGACTTGACCAGCCAGCCCATGTTGCCGTAAGCAATCGTGGTGGCCAGGAACAGGTCGACGTATTGGCTCCTCTTGGGGGACTCGGTCCAGTGTTTGTCGATGCGGCTCAGGTAATAATTTGTATCTCCCATTCCATAGTCGCACTCGAGGGGATGGATTTTCCGAAGCCTGAAGGAAACATCCAGCGGCGCGGTCAGAAGATTCACATCCGTGTACACCCAGCCGTAATTGCCCGAGTCCAGGCCCGCGTAGAGCCATTCATAGGTCCCCTCGGACTCGGTCGGGCCGTAGACCTTCTGGTCATTCCGCAGAAGCTGGCCATAGGCGTAAAAGGTTGCGGCAAAAGTGCCCGCTCCGGGGACCCGGGCGTCGTAGTCACAGTACCGCCAGGGCGCCACGGCGGTGTGCACGTCCGTGTACGACATTTTCACGCCGAACTTTTCCTTGATCCGTTTTGCATAATACTTGTCGAACTCCACAGCTTTCGATGGTTTGAGGGCATAATTACGGGGCCAGGCGCGCCGCCACTCGCCGTCCGGTTCCCGTTGCACAAAGTCCGGACTCCAGTTCGTATTGAGCGTGCAGAAGTCGGTGTAGTTTGAATAAACCCCCTGCAGCCATCCCATGGCATTCTGGGCCTTGATGTACCACTTCAACATCGCGTCGCCGCCCTTTTGAGGAGCAGCGTGGAGTTTCTCAGTGTTACAGTCGCCTTCATCCCGCCAGGTGACCTCGTGACTGTGCTGCATGATCTTGTTCAGCCCATAAGAACGGATTTGCGCCGAGCGTTCGTGGTCTTTTTCCCACGATTCCGGCGCTGTCACGGTCCAGACGTATTGGTCCCCATACTGCCGGATGGAAGGCGGATTAGCGATGGTGGGGAGAGTTTCCGAATAGACGGGCGAGTTGGTAATAAATATCCTTTCGTGGAGGTTATTCCGCAAACCATCGGTCTTGGGCAGGTAGCGCATCCCGCCATTGATTTCCGCGCTGTCTTCCGTCACGGGTGGGTTCTTGGTGTAGTAAGGTTCGGAAGCGTTGCTGCGATACCAGTCAAACCAGACGGAAGTGAAGGTCGGCGTTGAAGGCGCACCTGAAACGAGGACGCGTGGATTGGTGCCGCCATAAGTGATGTAAGGCACCGTGATCAATCGCGGATTGGTGACACCCGAAACCTTGCCAAAACTCAATTCCGTGGCGTCCCCTCCGTCGCACCACACGTCGAGCACCAGCGACTTCTGCCACAGGCGGAGCGCATAGTCCACAATTTGCGATCCCATACGAAACTTGGCATGCACAACATCGCCGATCAGCTTTGCCTCAAGCAGTGCTCCCGTGGCAACCTGACCCTCGGGAGTGCCGGTGAACCGGACGCCCCCTCCGTCCAGGGGATGGAAGCTGTGGCCTCCGTCCACGCGCGCTGCAATCTCACTCAAAGTTCCCTGTGCGGGTTTGTAGTCATAATCTACCGTGGCGTCTTTGCCCGCGTAACGAAATTCAAACTCATGCTTCGCCGTCTCACGGACAGACACTTTGAAATTCTTCTCGAAGTTTGTTGGGAGAATGGTCTGCTCACGAGTCGGAAACGGCAGCGTTCCCGGACCGGTGTTCAGCCCCACGATTTCGTCACGGTACGGAATCAGATTCCGCTTCGGCTCGGGCTTGTATTGGAGGGGATGGAGGTCCTCGGTAAAAAACGCCAGCGAGTCGCAAAAAAAGTAACGAAGGTCGCTATTTGTGATCTTGGAGATTTCGATGCCGGAAAAGCTCGCGGGCATCACCATCTCGGAAAGGATCTTGGCGGGAATCAGGCGATGAATCAGCCACCACTGCTTCCAATTGATTTCCGTCAGGTTGATGTTGAATTCCTTGCCGCGAGCGTCCCGGATAAGGATTGACACTTCAACCGGCGGAGTTGTCGGATCAGGGACCCAGCTCCAGCGGTCCCCGTAGCCCCAGAGGTCAATGGAATCAAATTTCCCAGGAATGGGAATCGGCTTCGGAGGCCTGGCGATCACATGGCTTTGCGGACTGGCGCCCGCGTAAACGATCTTGCATACGTGCTCACCCCACATCTGTTGCTCACGGCTGCGGCGCAATTCTCCCCGCGCGCCATCAAAGAGTTGCAGCGTCCACCCTTCCATGTTTTCAAAGCCCACCAGGGTGTGTGGGTTTTGTCTCCTCTGGACCCACGTCATCTCGTAGGGCTGCTGGCCAACCTGCTGCCAGGGCTCTATCTGATTGATGGCAGGGATAACCTTTTGGGGGACTTCCTGCTGCCCTCCAAATAAAATTGCCGGCGAAACGATTGCCCATAGGATAAGTGCAATCTGCGTTCTCGGTTTCATCGTCATACCCCCTCATGAAAGAAGAGTTCACATTCCAGAAAGAAGCGCCATGAACAAGCCCACACCAGAGATCCAAAGAAGGCCCATGTTCAACAGTGGCCTCTATGCAGCAGGCGGAAGCATTGTTTCAACTACGCCCAAGGAATCCGGTCTCTAACAGGTTGTTGAAAAATTGTCCGGAACCCGTCATTCCGATCCCGCAACGCGGGAGAGGAATCTGCTTTTGATCGGGTGACTGAAAACAAAGCAGATTCCTCGGGCCGACAAAGGACCTCGCCCCTCTGAATGACGAGAGTGGGCCTTTTTCAACAAACTGCTAAACGTTCCCATCACGGGCCGAACGCAGCCCCCCGTCCTTACACGCCATCCGCCGCTTTCAGGTTGGCCGGATCATGTCCCAGGCTTGATGACGGTGAAGTTGGCTGTGCTGGCCTCATGCGTGTAAGGTTCGCGGACAGTGACGCTCCAATCACCCGCCGCATCATTCAAAGCCAGAGGCACACTGAACCTCGCATTCCCCTCTTTGAGCAGGAGGTTCTTGTCATAATAGTTCAGGACCTTTCCCTCGGGGTTGCGAACTTCAACGTGGATGGCCTCCGGGAAATTCTTGTGCCCGTAAGGCATGGACAAATGAACCCGAAACGCGACCGTCTCCCCGGCAGCAACTTTCGGGTTCGTACCGTTCGGTCCCATCGCGCTCACGCTGAGCTTGCCCACAGGCTCGGACGAAAGCGCCAGGAAGAGAGGCGCGCCGGCCACCAAGGTCCCTTTCACCTGTGAGATGTGGCCCAACAGACGGTGTTCCCGGAGGTCATAGACATAGCGAGGTGATGGGAAACGGACCGTCACCGGTCCCACGTCCTGGCATCCCACGCCGGGAAGAATCGCGAGGTAGTGAACTTCACCTTTCCTGTAATTGACAACTTCCGAGCATTGGACTGGCTGGCCGCTGGCTCTGCGAACGTCGGCAACAGGTTTCACGCCGGCCTGCTGCAGGTAGTGCCTCAGGATTTCCAGAATGGGGCGATTTTCGCCCGTTTTCTGCAGATTACTGTAATTGCTGAGCCAGAAGTTCAAAGTTATCGCCCGGCCCGCTCCAAAGGAATTCCTGATCAAGAAGGGCGTGCTTCCGTTGCTGGCCTCCGCCTGGCCGGAAGTCACCTTCAAATTCGGCTCGGCGGGCACAACAGTCGGCGCAACCACATCACTCCCCCATGCCACGTGGAGTGTAAGTGGCTTCTGGTCCTCCGGTTCCTTTTGCTGTGGCCCCTGCTGGATTCCAAGCACGTTGTCCAGCAGTCCCTTCTTTTCCCAACGCGCGTGCCCATCCATCCGGCCGATTTCCCCATCGGAAATCAGCAGACCGCCATTCGAAACAAAGTCCCGGATGGCTGTTGCTTCAGCCGCCGATAGCGAAATCGAATCGGGCAGAATCAGGACCCTGTAATTTGATAAATGGCCCTTGTCGATCTGCTCCGTGGTCAGGAAGTCATACTGGTATCCATCGTCGCGCAGCGCCTGCAGCCAGTTGGTACGGTTCTGATGGAACCGCTTGAGATTCTCGGAGGTCGCATCGCCGTTCGTCACTTCGTGCGGAGCAATGTGCCCGTCGGTGATCCAGTGGCTGCGAACGCTGAGCAGCGAGTAGTGCACGGCGATGCCGCAATTCCCGCGCTTGGCTCCCCGCAGCAGCAGCGCCAGGCCCTCGTTGCGGAATTCATTGGTCAAAGCGCTCAGGTCGCGCCCCTGCTGGGTCAAGGTGAGGTCGGCATTCAGCGCCGTGTATTGCCAGAAGAGCGAAGCGCCAGTCTGGCCCGCCAGCAGCCGCTGCCAGAGCTCGTGGCGCAATTCCACACCGAAACTCTGGTAGCCGGTGAAGCCCGTCATGATCTGGCCTGCATGAATTGAACGGTGGAGATCATCCTGGTTGTCCTCGGAATAGGGCTGCAGGTAGCCGACAATGTGGTCGAGCAGGTACCAGTTGACCGCGTTGGAGGGCCCGGGAGCCTGGGTGCCGGAGATGCTGGGGAGACCTCCCGGATCCTCTGCCTTCACTGTTTCCGCCGCCACCTGCATGGCGTGGGCAAAGACCTGCTCCATGTAAGTCCGATGGTCCATCCATCCGGCGTAATCGCCCTTAGCCTGTGCCTGGGAAGTGGTCAGCGGCATCACGCCGTCCCAGGTTTTGTAGTTGGTCTCCCATTCCTTGTTCAGAGCGCTGAGGTCCGAATACTGGCCCCGAAGCCATCTTCGAAAACCCTCCAAAGTTGGCTTCGACCATGAGAAGTCTAGAGGATCGCCGTATGAGGTCAGCGAAGATTCGTCCGCCAGGTAGTAAGCCAGTGGCCCATAGGGTTCGTATTTCCCCATGGAGTCGATAATGTCGCTCCGCAGAGTATCCAACCACTCAGGGCTTGAAAGGTCGGGTTCGCGAATCAGGTATTGGGTGTCATGGGTTTTTAAATATTCGTCTTTTTGCTCGATATATTTCTTTCGCCTGTACCAGTAAACGCCAAACCCCGGGGCATGAACCTCTGTAATCAGCTTGAAGTTATTCCGGGGATTCGCCTCTACCGTGACGCCGATCTTGCGGAATTGCGATTCGAGCGTCCGGTTCCAGGGTTCGTAGGAGGGTGGACCATACCAGGGCAGGATCAATTCATAAGCCCCAAAATTCCGATCGAGGCGGACAAAATCAACCCGCGTTTGGTTCTGGTCGATTTTGACTTCTTTGCCCGCACGCTCTCCCAGCAAGGCCACGCGAACCCATCCAATGTTGGTGGTGTAATTCCCCACGGGCACGGTGGCATGGAGCACCCCTTCCTGCACCTTGGAAGTGGGTTCCGTGGCGGAACCGACCACGCGGTTGCGGTTGTCGAGCAGGTCCACGCGGACTTTTGCCGGTGCCGTTCCCCC
Organism: Acidobacteriota bacterium; assembly: GCA_021789565.1. The sequence continues at coordinate 3,001 of JAJYJL010000055.1, read as the reverse complement.
GATCCGCACAGTCACATGGAGTGGATCGCCGAGACTGTAAAACTTCTGACCGGTTGCAATGGAAACAATGTGGTCCGGTTGCGGCAAGGTAAACGACACAGAGCCCCAGGCATAGTGCTTTCCCCCCGCCGAAAGAATCACGTCGGCATTGTTACGGCCGCCGGAGGCAGTGTCCGGCAGAGTGATCACAATTCGGTTTCTGCCACGCTTGAGATGAACATCTTTTCTGACGTTACCTTCATTGTCACCCCACTGGCTGACCAGCTTGACGGAAAGCTCAGCCGACTTGATCTTTGTGTGGTTCTCAAGCGTGACCGCAAGTTTTCTTGCGCTCTGATTGGAACCTTCCACCCGCATCGGCAGAAGATTGACCTGCGGCTGCTCGCCGCCGGCCCACAGAATCGACCGTCCAAGCAGTGAGTAGAAATACTCCCACCAGTGGTCGTTTTCTTTTCCCAAAAAATTCCAGTCAATGTCCGGCGAGAGCCCGTGATTCACATAACCGAGAGCGACCACCCTGCCCTTGCCATACATCTTGGTGGCCACAATCGGTTCGCCCCCCGGTCCTTTAACCAGCAGAGTGGAATCCGGTCCCAGATGGTACTTGTAGTGTTTCAGATAATTTCCCGGAAAAGTGTCGAAAGGCACGTTATTGGTGATAAAACTTGGCCGGGCGTTTTGCCACTCTCCGGTGGTAACCGCTCGCGGCAGAACGTGCAATTTTGCCTCGCCATCCAACTGATCAGAAATGCAATCAATGAGTGGTGAAACTTCCCAGAGTTTTCCACCCGGAGCAACGGCAAAATCGGGCGCGTGGATATTGAGAGGAGGATTAACTTTCGGTTCGCCCGGCGCTGGAATCCCCGTCGTGGGGTGGATCAGGACCAGCCCGGTTCCTTCTCGAACCCGTTTCAGAATCCCATCGCGAACATCCTGCGGCAGCCGGTTCCAGCCGAAAAGGCTGGGCAGGACAATCACGTCGTAGCGTGCGCTGCTGGCCAGATCTTCGGCCAGGTATTTATAAACAAGTTTATAGGTGCGCGCTTCATAATTCTTGCCGGTGCCCACGGTCCAGGTGTTCACGTCCCAGGCACTGTCAATCATAACGGTGTCATAGGTAATGGGAAAACGTTCCGCCAGCTCCACCAGCGTCCGTCCCTCGCTCACGCTGGGAACCACCAGTGCGTGTACCATCTTTCCGCCCCAGGGCCGTGCCCAGGCAACATGAGGGGTTTTGACGGCCAGGGTAAAAGGCGCGTCCACCCTCTCTTCCGATGCCGCGCTCCGGCCCGCCAGCGCCGTCGGAGGACACAATTCAATCAATCCGAACAACGCAAAAATAAGAAGCAGAACGATGCCCCACGAACGGCGCATCGAAAGTAATCGCAAAGATGACATGATTTACACCTGCCCTGGGTTGTGGAATTCTTTCTATTCCTATCGGGACGGTACAGGATATCTCTCCCCTCGGTTCTTAGCAAGCGGTGACGATGCGGTCGTAGCAAGTGCCAGGTCAGAGATCAGCATTGCGCTGGTTCCTGGAAATGATTGTCCTGGGAGTGGCTCCGGGGCTCTAGCAGTTCACGAAGTGTCCTCACATCAAGGTATTCTTCGTCGTGATTTGCGTAAACGCCGTCAAAAACCACGGGCGCGTCCGGGGCCACATCAAGAAGAGCCTTCAGAGACTGCAGGTTGGGGGACCGGTGAAGTGGAGAATTGGTGTTCCACACCCTGCCGTTGAGGTCCTTCTCCGCCGAACTCACCAGCCACAGCCCTACCTTCCCCCTGAGGAGGGATTTTGTTTCCGGCAGTTGTTTCTCCTCAGCGGGAATCAAAGCAACGCTGGGTGCCAGGAAAAAATTGGCTGAGCCCACTCCATTCAAAAATGAAATGGCCTCTTTCAGCGTTGCGGGCGGCTTTCCCGGAGCCATCCGAAGATGCAGGGCGATTTGCGCCTGGGCGGCCTTCTTGCACAAGCCCCGAACTGTTGCCGTGAACGATTCCCAGCTTTGAGGCCTGGTGAAATTGTTTTCCGGAAAACGATGGAGTGACAGGACCAGGTCCCGGGCTCGCAGGATTTGCATCTTGTCCATAACGTCGTTAATGACGGCCAGGCTGGCGGTATAGTCCCGGCTGCTGTTGTCAATCAAGCGGAGCTGTGGAAAGAGATCGATGCCTGAAGTCAGATCGACGATGACTCCTAAATCCTGCAATCCGATCCATTGGGCTTCTTTTCTCAGCGCTTCGGGTTTGCGCTCCCACAGGTACTTCCAATCCACAACCACCGAGTCGTAGTTCTGGAAGAAAGTCGGGCGCTTCAGGATGTCTTCTTGAATCAGAAGCGCGTTACGAATGGGTAAAGCACGGCGCAAAGGGCGCGAAGCGGGAACGATGTGGGGGATGGCTTCGACACCCCGTTCGCTGAGCCGAATCGAGAAGATCCGCACATCACCCCCTGCAATGCGATCATTGCCATTGGTTCCCAGCCTGTCGCTGTGAATTCCTTCCGGCAGGTAGCCAACTGCCGCTATTTCTGACCGGTCCAGATGGTCCTCCTCTATGGATTCAACCTCGCCACAGCAGGACTCGATCCTGAATGGCTGTTCTTTCCAGGAATTGTTGAAAATTCCGAGCTTGTATTCTCCTTTTTCTTTGCGGCATACAATAAAGCTCACCTTCGAGCCCACCTTGAAGAGCATCTGGCTCCGAAAAGCAAGATCGAGGATGCGCCGGACGTGTTTCAACAGCACATAGGGCTTTGCCAGGGGCCTGTCGATTTCGTTTGACACATCCCGAGCAAGCTTTTCCGTTGCTTCGGAAGTGGGCCGTGCACTCAGGCCGAAAGGACTTGCAAGAACAATCAGGCGGCCCTTTCCATAGGCAACAGATACGGTCGCGGGATGTCCGTCACACTTGGCCAGGATCGCGGTCTGCGAAGGGAAGCTCAAAGGATGCAGGTCAAATTCAGCATCTTCTCTCAGCGCAACTCGATTATCCTGCC
>JAJYJL010000054.1 GCA_021789565.1 Acidobacteriota bacterium | reverse complement strand
TGACCGCTGGTTATCGGATCGAATGACCCTGGATAAATCGCGAGAATATCTGACATATATCGAAGCGACGGGCGCACCCGTCTGCCAAATGAGCATTCTATCGGTTGCGTTCAAACCTTGTAAACCTGATTCTACCAGAGAAAAGGGCATCAGCTTCCCCGCCCGCCACATTTCAACCGCCTGGCTGATCGTTTCAGGGCAGCAACGAGATTGACGTTCCGGGAAGGCTATGCATGCCGTTGGTACACGCGCACGTAGTCCACTTCAAACCGGGAGGGAAAATGCGTGTGTTCCGGATTGCCGCCGGCGTGGCCGCCGATGGCCTGGTTCAGAAGCATATAGACGGGCTGGTGAAACGGATTGAAGCCGTTGTGCAGTGCGTCGTGTGTCCGGCTGAGGTCCACGGAGGTCAGGAGCGCGCCATCAAGGTAAAGATGGATGAATTCCGGCGTCCAGTGCATTACCCAGAGGTGGAACTTCCGGGACCAGTTTGGATCGTGAAAATCTTTGATCGGCTTGAACGTGGTGACCCAATCGGCCGAGCCGTTGGCCTTTTCCCAGGCCACGTTGGCGTTCACGTGTCCAGCGTAATATTCCATGATGTCGATTTCGCCGTTGGCAGGCCAGGGCTTGGAAACACCCAGTGTCCACCAGGCGGGCCAGATGCCCGGCCGCGTATCAATGCGGCCACGCATGACAAAATAACCATATTTCCAGATGTGGAGGCCGCGAGTGGTCAGGCTTGACGAAGTGTACTGCGCGGCGCGGCGGCTGGTGCGCCAGTCCTTGCTGCCTTTGCGGTAATTGGGATTCAGTTTCTTCTCCCGCCGCGATTCAATGATCAGTTTCCCGCCGGCACAGAAAGCGTTCTCCGGCTGATACCACTGGAATTCTCCGTTGCGCACAAAGCCGTGTTCGTAAGTCCAGTTCTTTGGATTGGGCCGGCCATCGGCATTGAAATCATCCTGCCAGACCAGGCGGTAACCTTTGGGCGGCCCTCCGGGAGTTTTAGCAGATTGGGCAAGCAGGCCTGTAGTACCGGCAGCCCCAGCAGCAGCCAGCATCGCTTTTAGCACGCTACGTCGAGTCATCATAGCAAACCCTCCTTGGACGGTTATGGCAGGCTGCCGGGCTACGTTGGCGGTGTACGCAACTCGTGGCCCGGGTGTTATCCAACTTTATATTTCCGGATCTCTTCGGCGCTGACCTCGCTGCTCATGCCGGGTTCTTCGGGCGCCGGAACTTCGCCGTCAATAATCTTCCGCGGGCCGCCTGATTCCATATAGATCGTATTCGGCATGGCCAGCAGCATGTTCAGGTTGGTGGAGCCCCCGCCGTGGCTGGCCACCTCCACGTGGTATCCGGCGGCGATGGCGGCAATCTCCATCCACTCGCACACGCCTCCGGCGCGGCGGTCATCCGGCTGCACAATGTCAGCGCCCCGCCTCGCGATCAGATCGGCGAAAGCGTACTTCGTGTTGAGGTTTTCGCCGGTGGCGATCCGCATATCCAGCGCCTGGGCCACCAGGGCGAAGCCTTCCATGTCTTCCGGCGGCAGCGGCTCTTCCAGCCAGAAAACGCCCATCGCCTGGTACACCTTGCCACGCAACAAGGCTTCCGAGCGGTCGAACACCTGGTTGGCGTCCACCATCAAACGCCTTCCCTTCCCCATCGTTTCCTGCGCCATCCGAATGCGCCGTTCGTCGTCGGCCAGCGAATACTTCCCGACTTTTATCTTGACACCCTTGTAGCCCTGGTCCATGGCATCGGAAATCTGGCGTTTGAACTTTGATAGGTCGCCGTCGTTGTCGTAATACCAGCCACACATGGAATAGACGGGCATGCGGTCGCGGTAAGCGCCCAGCATTTTGTAGACCGGCAGTCCGGCGTTCTTGCCCAGAATATCCCACAGTGCAATGTCGGTGGCCGCCAGGGCAAACTGCGCCACGCCGCCCACCCCCTGGTAGTTCATGGCCTTCCACAGCTCGGCGCGGATGCGGCGCGGAAAAGCCGGATCTTTCCCCATAATCACGGGCTTGACTTCGTTTTCCAGTATCGACTGGACAACTCGCGCGCCTTCACCACGGTTGCCGAACCAGCTATTCGCCCATCCCGTGATGCCGGCGTTCGTGTGGATGCGTAAGACCACGGCGCCGTTGTCCACGTTCAGGGTCTGAAGCGCATCGTAATAAGGCTCCCCGGGAGGCGGTTTCAGCAGGTCGGTCTCAACTCCCGTGATTTTCAGATCCTTCCTCTGTTCAGCCGCGGCCGACAACGCGGCTCCAAAAGCAGGCAGTGCGGCCGCCGAACGGAGCACGTCTCTTCTGTTCATCATTGCCTCCTCGCCAAAAGATAAGATTTCATCAGGAAATTTCAGACCGTGACATTTCACTCCCAAGCGGTCCGCCCGTCAAGCTTTTCAAGCCGCAAAGTCAATCGCAATCACCTCGTGCAGTCCAACCGATGGGACCTCCAGCTCAATGGCGTCGTTTCCCTGCCGGTACGGGGCCGCCGATTTCCCAACCAGCAGGTGGACCTTCGCGATGCGCCGCCCCTCGGGAATGCGGATGCGCACCTTCTGGCGCGGGACCGGAATAATTTCCCTCACCGGACCTTTCATCATCATAGGATTGGTCAGGTTTACCAGATGGACTGTCATCGAGTTCCTCTGCGTCCAGACAGAAAGGTCAATCACACCCGGCCCTTCTACCGAAACCGGGGCAGGCTCGTTCGTGGCCCAAACCACGGCGTTTTGCAGCAGCTTCCCGTGGTCCACATTCAGCACTTCCCAGAAGGTGCGGGCGACGTCCCAGGGGAAATACACCACGCGGCCACGCCCGATTTCACGGATGAAGACGCCGGCCTCCTTCGTCTTTTCCGATCGGGGGAAGACTTCCTCCATCGGAAGATCAGGGTACGACGGAACGACCATCAGCGGAGAATATGGACCGGCCATCGCCGGCTTCACGATCACCCGGTTCACACCGTTGATGATTCGCGTCGCGTCTTCGAGCCCGGCCAGCAACGGGTGGAAGCGACCGGTGGCAGGGTCTTTTTCAAGCGTCAGATAGGAGTTCAGCATCGGCCCTTCCGTGCGGCCTGCGAAAGACACGCCGAACAGCGGCGCGAGGCCGAAGTCCTCCCTGCGCACGCCCCATTCGTTATAGAGCGATGTTTCCCACGTGGCCACGAGGTTCCCGCCCCCATTCACATACTGCCGAATCTGTTCGCACTGCTTCTCGGACAAGGCGGCAATGTTCGGAAGGATCAAAGTGCGGAAAGGCGCCAGGTGCCCGGAATCGAGCAGTTCATCATGGACCATCTCAAACGGAATCCGGGCCTCCACCATCGCCTGGTAGAAGCCAAGGGAGGGGTCCTCCACTTTGGCTCGCGCCTGCTCGCCGCCATAAAACGCGGCCGTCCGCTGAGAGTACACCATGGCAACCCGAGCCAGCGAATCCTCGTTCCGCAGATATTGCTCGTTCTCGTAGTGCCAGTTATAAAGTTCTTCCACAACCGGAAGCCACCGATGGTCGAAAGGCTTGGCGTTGAATTTTGTGAACCATGGACGGAAATTCTGGGCGATGCCGTCCACCACCCACATTCGAATCTCGTTACCGTTCTGAACGGAATCCTTCCATCGGTACTTGTCTTCCAGCCCCACGCTGAAGATTCCTGCAATCGGTTTCCGCCCCAGGGCCGCGCGATATTCTTTGGCATTCTTGCCGTTCATCCAGGGGGGCATCAGTCCGCTGCGCCCTTGCCTGTCGGCAAACAGAATCGGAGCCCTTTCGCCGATGGTTTTCATGTCAAGGCTGCTGAGGGCCCCGCCGCCCGCGTTTGGGATAAAGCTCGAGTTCGGGTTGATATTTTGAATTGCGGCGTCCCACACCCGCCACAGCTCGAAAAGCCGCTTCTGGCGCCACACGATATACTCCCGCCTGGCGGGATTTTGCGGGTCATTCGTGCGCGGCAGGTCCATTCCGCTGAACGCCCGAAAGTTTTCCTGGCAATGAATGCAATAGCACATGCCGGAGCCGGCCCAGCGGTTGGTGAAGATTCCATCAACGCGATAGAGCGTCATGATTTCGCGGTGGACAGAGGTCATGAATTCAAAGTTGTAGGGGCCCAGCGCGCAAGTGACCCAGAAGTCGCGGTCCGACCAGTGACGCACCTTCTCACCCTTTGCGTTCACCATGATCCAGTCCGGGTGGGCGTCGCAGGCATCCTGATGGCAGGCGTGCGCGTCGGTTCGGGCGATCACGTTCATTCCCAAGTCGCGGCAGCCCTTGAGCAGGTCGCCAAAGGTATCACGGTCGCCCAGCCACTTGCTTCGGTAATGAAGCGGAACTTCAGTTGGATAAAACGCCACGCAGCCGCCGGCGCTCAGGCATGCCGCGTCTGCATGAATGCGACGGAAGTAATCAAGCCAGAATTCGCGGTCGTAATTGCCCGGATCGTTCTCAACAAACGCGAGCTGCGCCCAGCGCATGGGCCGATCGTACCAGCCCGGAACTTGTGCCGGCGGAGCTGCCGCTGCGGAACCACTGGCCCCGCTACCGGAAATCAGCAGGCCGCCTGCAATGGCCTGCATAAAGTCACGCCTGCCGATCGTCATCGAACCCTCCCTTTGCCACCTGGAATGGAACGAACGCCCCGCTCTCTGGCCCTAACAAAGTAACACACACCTGCAACGCCGGCGGCTTGATGAAGGGTGCCACATTAAAAGGTCCGGAAGTCAGCAGGCAGATGTGCCCTTGGGCGCTCAAGGATAAGCACTGACAGCCGTCACTATCGGGCCAGCGGGCCCTCCCAGACGCGTAGAAGCAGTTCCTTGAGCCGGGCAAAGCGCTGGGGGCCGAGCTCGGCGCTCCATTCGAGCTCGATGTCACGGAGAATTTCGTGGATTTTTGCGTAGGCGGCGTGTCCGCGTTTGGTAAAGCGGATGATTCGCGCTCGGCCTTCATTGGGATCGTTAGACCGCATAACATAACCGTAATCTTCAAGGCTGCCAAGCAATTGGTTCATGGCCTGCTTGCTGATACCGGCGCGCTCGGCCAGAACGCCCGGCCGGACCCCATCCGGCCCCGGAAATTGCAGCACCGCCATATGCGGCAAACGCAGTTCGTGGAAACCGGCCGCGTTGAGATCGCTGATCAGACGGCGATGGATAGCCTGGGCAGGAACGCGCAATAATGCTCCTATGAGCATGTCTGAAGTTTTGAACTTTGATTTTGACATTTTTTTCTTGACATCCTTAGTAAATGCCATTTACATTCTAGCATAGTAAATGACCTTTACGATTAAGGAGGACAACCAATGGCACAAAAACCCGTCGGCCTTGGCGTCAATCCTGCCGCCGAATCCATTCGCCTGGGGCCGCTCGAAGTCCGCTTCCTGATCACCGGTGAGAACTCAAATGGCAGCGTCGCAGCGTTCGATCTCTTTGTCCCGGCCGCGCAGCGCCTGTTGGGTCCGCCCCACAGTCACGACCATTACGAAGAAACCATCTACGGCATCGAGGGTGTCCTCACCTGGACCGTTAACGGAAAAAAGATCGACGTAGGTCCGGGCCAGGCACTCTGCATTCCGCGCGGAGCTGTCCACCGGTTTGATAACTATGGAAACCGGGACGTGAAAGCGCTCTGCGTGATCACGCCCGCGGCCATTGGCCCGGAGTTTTTCCGCGAGTCCGCCGAAGTGATCAACGCGGCTGCCGGCGGGCCACCGGACCGTGAGAAGATGATCGCGATCATGCTCCGGCACGGCCTGACGCCGGCTCCGCCTCCGCCTCAGGCGTAGCGGCGCGCAACCCAGGTTCCCGCATCGAGAGGAGAACAATTGTTTCACATCCTGCATCGTGAAGACCAACGGAAAGGCAAAATCGCCAGCGTGGAATTCGAAGGCGGGCCCTATGGCGCCGGGATTTCCTTCTTTCTGGGCAACATCGAGACGGGGCAAGGCCCGGGGCCGCACCGGCATCCCTATGCGGAGACTTGCATCGTTTTCTCCGGCAATGCAGCCATGGTGATTGATGGCAAAGAGGTCGTCGCCGGCCCTGGTGACATCGTCGTCATCGGGCCGGCCACACCACACCGCTTCACGGCCATCGGCGACGAACAGCTTGACATGGTCGCCGTTCACCACACCGACCGGTTTATTATTGAACCGCTCGACGGCTGACGGCGGATCGCCCATCTGGAGTTTCGCCCTCAAGAAACTCTGCGGTCTTTCGCCTGGGCACTGATCGACAGGCATAGAACCTGAAACCCACCCCGCCCTGCCCGCTGGTCATATCTCAACTTGTGCTACACTTCGTACCTTTAATATGAACCACGGAGGGTTCCCGGATGAAGATGCGCAAACCCTGGAAGGCGGCCTGCAAGTTGCTCGCCGGCAACGACAGTTTGATACGACGGATTCACTGGCACCGCTCCTTGCTGGCGGTCTTCGTAACATCTCTGGCCGTCTGCGCATTTGTTGTTGTAGCTGCCGCCCGGAATCAAAGTGAAAAGGGCAAAGCAACGCCGGGCCACGAGCCTCCTCCGTACTGGGCTTTTACCGGTAACCCTCCGGCCTCGGCGTCCAGTCGCCCGGCAAAGAAACCTGACGACCACACGCTGCTCCACGTGCCGGGCAGCAGGCAGGCGTTTACGCAGCGGCAGATTGACGCTGCCGCGTTCAATCCGCCTGACTGGCATCCGGACGGTCACCCGCCCATGCCGGAGATCGTGGCGCACGGCAGGAAGCCGGAAGTTTCAGCCTGTGGCTTCTGCCACCTTCCGAACGGCCAGGGGCGCCCTGAAAATTCCAGTCTCGCGGACCTGCCTGCGGCCTACATCATTCAGCAGATGGCCGATTTCAAAAGCGGCCGCCGCAAGCCTTCAAAAAACACGATACCGATTGAGGCCATGATCACTCACGAAACTAAAACCAACGCCGCGGAGGTGAAGGCCGCCGCCGACTACTTCTCCCAAATCAAACCCAAACCGTGGATCCACGTTATCGAAACCCGGATGGTTCCCAAGACGCACGCTGCGGCCTGGATGCTGGTCCGCACGGCCGGTGGCGGGGAGGAACTGATCGGCCACCGCATCATCGAAACGCCTATCAACCAGGAACTGACAGAAATGCGCGACGACGCGTCCGGCTTCATCGCCTTCGTGCCCGTAGGCAGCGTGGAAAAAGGCAAGGCGCTGGCCACCACCGGCGATGGGGGAAAGACCATGAATTGCGAAATGTGTCACGGGCCGGGTCTGAGGGGCGAGGGCAACGTGCCGTCCATCGCCGGCCGCTCACCCAGCTATATCGTCCGGCAGCTTTACGATTTCCGCAGCGGTTCCCGCAACGGGCCGGACGCCCAACTGATGAAACCGGTTACCGCAAAGCTGACGGTTGACGACATGATTTCGCTGGCAGCCTACCTGGCTTCCCTCCATCCGTGAATCTAACTGCTTGCGGGGTGCCCTGGCCGGTTGTAAGATGGAGCTATTGGGGCCGAATCTGGCAAAAACACTTGCTTGGAGGACCATCACATATGGCCATCGCTTGCCCTGTCGATTTGGACACGCGGCGGTTGCGTGCCGAAGTTTCCACCATCTATTCCAGAGTGGCTGCCGGGCCCGGCGGCGAATTTCATTTCCATCGCGGGCCAGCCTATGCGGCGGAGTTTCTGGGCTACGATCCCGCAGAGTTAGCCGCGCTGTCGGCGGAGGTTACGGCGCCGTTCGCCGGCATTGCCAACCCCCATCGCATCGGTCCCATCGCAACCGGTGAAGCCGTGCTCGACATCGGCTGCGGCGCGGGGATGGACTTGCTGCTCGCCGGGCGCCGGGTGGGACCCACTGGTCGTGCCATCGGTGTTGATATGACCGACGCCATGGTCCGGCGCGCTCAATCGTCAGCGAGCGCGCTGGGACTCAAGCAGGTCGAGGTCTGCAAGGGCGACGCCACATCGCTGCCACTGGATGACGCCAGCGTCGACGTGGTCATCACAAATGGGGTCATCAATCTTGTACCCGAAAAACAGCGCGCCTTCGATGAAATCCAGCGCGTGCTCAAGCCGGGCGGTCGTCTGCACCTGGGCGACATCCTTCTCGACCATGAACTCTCGGAAGACACACGGAGAAACATCGACCTCTGGACCGGTTGAATCGCCGGCGCTCTGCCGGAGGCAGAGATGATCGACGTTCTGAACGGAATGGGCTTTGAGGAAGTTTCCATCGTGGAGCGCTTTGATTGCTTCCGCGCCACCACCAAGGAAGGCACCGCCCGGAAGTACGGCGTCCACGGCGCCAACGTCTTCGCGCGCAAACCTGTATAGGGCAAGCATGTAGAGCAGACCGGTAACGCAGAGTTTCGGCCCCCGGAAACTCTGCGGCTTTTCGCCGGTTTCCAAATCAACAACTGCAGCGTCTGCATTACGCAGGCTGAGCACGACCTGCTCCATTAATCGCCGTTCCCGCGCAGGACCCGGCGGATGTCTCTACCGTATTTCTCGAGTTTGCTGATTCCGATTCCGGGGATGGCGAGCAAGTCTTCGGTGGTTGCCGGGCGGCTGGCGGCCAGGGCACTGAGGGTGCGGTCGTTGAAGATACGGAACGCGGGCAGGCCGCTCCGCCGAGCTTCAGCCAAGCGCCAGGCGCGCAACGCCGCTTCCAGGCGGGCCTCGTTTCTATTTTCAACCCCTTTCACGTTCACCGCCGCCTCAGGCCATGCGGCGGCTTCCGGCCTTGAGGCCTTGTTCGCGCTCTCCGGAGCTTTGGACTTCCTCTTCCTTTTGCGCTTTTCGGGTGGAAGCACCGTCTCTTTCATCAGGAAGTTGACCGGCGTCCGCTCGTTCACGGCGTAACCGGCGTCCGTAAGCCTGGCGGTACGGTAAGGGATCGGTTTTCCATCCTTCTCAAAGACCGAGTCAATAAGCTGTACGAGTCCTGCCCGTGCCATCGCCCCAAGCACTTCTTCAAAAGCGTTGCGGGCCATTTCACGGCCGGGGCACACCGCCAGATAAAGCTTGCCCGTTGATCTTGCGCCTGTCTTGCGCAGGGCGGCCGCTACCCGCAAGAGCCAGGCATGCTCCTCCCCGGTGGCGCTCCGGAGCCGTTGCGCTCCGCAATGCATGGGATCGCAGAAATCGCAGCTCCCGCATGCCTTCTGCCCGTCAGCAAGATCGCCAAAATGGCGCACCAGGCTGGCCATGCGGCACTGCTGGCTCTCCGCGTAACGGATCATCTGGTCGATTTGCGCCCGCTTCTGTTCTGCTTGCGCAAGGTAGGCCTCGCGCCAGCCGGTGGCGCCCCGGCTGACATTTTCAGCGTAGTCCACCACGGCGCCTCCGTGGATCCATAGCTTCTCCAGCGCCTTGTCAAAAATCTCATCCTCAGCCTGGACCTGCCGCTGCAGCGCCGCTTTCGTTTGCGGCGCGGGCCCGAGGCGCTCAAAGATTCCATCGAGCACGCTGACGTCCGGATAGTCGCGCTCGAAGAAAAAGTCGTGGGTGTAGCGGTCGGCATAGGAGTGCATCAGGATGGCGCGGCTGGGTTTTCCATCCCGCCCGGCGCGTCCGATCTCCTGGTAGTACGCTTCCATGCTGCCTGGCAGGGCCGTATGGATCACCGTACGGATATCGGCCTTGTCAATCCCCATGCCAAAGGCGATCGTCGCAACAATCACCTCCACCCGCCCCTCGAGGAACTTGGCCTGCACCTGCTGCCGGAGCCCGGCATCGAGCCCGGCGTGATAGGCCGCAGAGGGGAAGGAAGCGGCCATTTCGGCCGCCAGATACTGCGCCTGCTTGCGCGTGGGCGTATAGACGATTGCCGGCCGCCGTTCTGCCGCCCGCAGCAGTTGATGGGTAAGTTCGGGCCGCTGAAATGGTGCAATTTCCGCAACTTCAATGGCGATGTTGGAGCGCCGGAAACCGTGGACGAAGAGGGCCGGGCGCACCAGCCCCAATTGCGCCACGATGTCCTTCTGAACGATGGGCGTGGCGGTGGCCGTCAGCGCTATCAGCGGCGCCGGGCGCAAGCTCGGCAAGTGCCGGCCCAGCCTGCGGTAATCCGGCCTGAAGTCGTGCCCCCATTGCGAGATGCAGTGTGCCTCATCAATCGCGACCAGGGACGGCCGCCTTTTGGCCAGCATCTCCGGGAAACCGGCCACGCGAAGACGCTCCGGCGCAATAAAAAGGAATTGCAAAACTCCACGCAGGTAATCCTGGCAGACACGGCGCAGGTCGGGGCGCGGGCGGCCGGAATGGATACGCTCAACCGCAAAACCGCGCGCCTTGAGCTTTGCCACCTGGTCTTCCATCAGGGCAATCAGCGGACTGATCACCAGCGTGGTTCCGCCGCGCGAAACGCCCGGCAACTGGTAACAGAGCGACTTGCCGGACCCGGTGGGCATGACCAGCAGGATGTCCTGCCCTTTGATGGCCGCACGGCAAACAGCTTCCTGGTTCGGCCGGAAAGAGGAGAAGCCGAACGTGCTGCAGAGAAGCTTATGAAGATCGTCGGTTGGCATGGATACGGTCCCACTGGCTAAACCCCGGCTGCGCGCGAAGCCGGTGGCTGGCAAGCCACACTCAGGATAGGGTCTGCGTTCTCACAAACCGAGAGGCATTGCCTGTTCTCATCCACCCCATCCATCGCGGTCCGGAGAAGCGCCATTTTAACCTCGCTCAGCTTCGCTTACATCAAGAGTCAATTTCTGCACCAGCCACGGAAAATGGGAATGACGTTTCTCTGCGCTTTCTCGTTTCGCAGCCGGTTAATGTCGTGGAAACAAGACGTCCAAGTTACTGCCGTGGTTACATGATTCAGTCGCTCACAACCAAGGATGCCGCCACACCGAAAAAAGTACAGGGACACCCTCCATCAAGGAACGTGTAGGGATGTGATGGCGGTATGACATAATGTGGCCACAGCGATGCAATACGCTCGAACGGCTTGTTGCCTTCTTCGTATTCGCGCCAGTTCGCCTGCGAGTCTTCCTCTTCCTTTCGGTTCGTGCCTGACCTACATACCAATGGGAAAACGCTGTAGTTGTTGTGAGCAACATCTTCGTATCGCTCAATTGCACTCGTTATCACTTCAGGGTCCAGCGTACCAGGAAACGTAACCCTAAGGCTGTGCTGGGACTGATCCATCATGATATGTAAAGCAAACTGATGAACTGACCGCGTGTGCTTCAGTATGTCCTCGTAGTTGAAGTACCTTGATAAATGCCTGGTGTTGATCACAACGTCGTAGACAAAGCCGGGACCCATGTGCGATTCGATCTTTCGACCTGCTACATAGGGCCGCACCGAAAGGTAGAGGTCGATATTTCCATCTTCTCGGTCTGCAACATAGTTGTAAACATGATTCTTCGACAGCTTATTGCGAAATCGGTAGCGGTCACGGTAACTAGTGCAGAACCTCCAGAAACCTTGATCGAAATCCCGCATTAACTGTTCCAACCTGTCGACATCGTATGCGTGAAGAGCGCGGCAATGCGCAACCCGATTGCGGGTGGGCATGATTTCCTCGAATCTCATTCGGAGCAGCCGCTTCGTGGTAAAGTACGACCGAAACAGTTTCCATAACTTCGCATCGAAAATGATCTTTAATAGCGAGTCGAGTGAGATGAACCAGAGCGGATCGTTCTCGCGCGTCGAGATGTGCGGGTGCTGCTTATCTTTCGCAAGATATTTGCTGGTTAAGCCTACTGGCATTCGTGCCCGCTTTAAAGCGGCTTCCGCCTCATTCCACCATTCCATTCCGTAGTACGACTTGAGCTCCAGGTAGACCATTTCTCTAGTCCACGTTTCAAGTTGGTACAAACGCAGAAATGCCCTGATCGTATCGTCGCTGACCTCGGGCGGCAGGTCCAACTTGCGAAGCCTCATGTCAAAGACTCCTTAACGGCGGGAGCGAATACCGATAAAAAATTGCCGAGTGTCGACCACCACGGACAGTTGCCGGCGTGACCAGAACGAATTCGCAACAAAACGACAGCGCAGCAGCGAGTCAGCACCGAAAATTGAATATTCTCACACCAAATGCAGCGTCAGCACCAAACCCAGCGCGAGGCCGCCGGCGAAACTGGTGCCGGCAAAGTTGACGGTGCCGTTGCCCACCAGGCCGCGGCGTTCGATGGTGGCGCCGAGGTAGCTATCGAACAGATTCCCTGCCCCGGCGGCGATGAACGCCACTACGGCGGTTCCGGGCCCACACAGTCCCAGCGCGCAGGCCACGGCGATAATTGCCGCGCTTGCTCCGATACCCGCCAAAGTTCCCAGCAGCGAAATGCCGCCGTCCTGCCCCGCGGGCACGGGCTTCAGGGTGGTAATCATGTAAGCGCGCCCGGAAAGCCACTGCCCGATTTCGCTTGAGATGGTATCGCCCGCCGCTTCCGCCAGCGCCGCGATGAAGGCCACCAGGAAAGCCGCCTCGTAGTGCGTGGTGATCACCAGCACTGAAAAGAACGCCGCGGCCAGGGTGTTGGCCGTGGCCTCGCGCCAGCTCCTTGCGCCCTTGCGGCCCTCCGCCACGCCCATCGCCGCCTTGCGGGCGTAGCCGAGGCGCGTGGCCACCGAGCCCATCACAAAAAACGCCAGCAGCACCAGGAAGCTCTTGTAGCCGTAGCCCATGTAGATGATGGCCCCCATCAGGAAGCCCATCGCCGCGCCCGACCGGTTCACCACGCGGATGGCCAGCGCCGCCAGGGCAAACACGGCGTTGATGCCGATGGCCAGCATCACGCGCACGCCGAGGTAAGGCAGGTTGCTCTCCAGCGCCGACCACTGCATCAGCAACACGCAATACATGAACCCGCCGCAGATGAGCGGCACGCTGATGTTGTCATCCAGGCCGATGGGAAGGGTCTCCACCACCGCGCCCACCACGGCTGTGGCGGCGCACACCAGCAGAATCTTCGGCTCGGGAAGCGACAGATCGATCCAGCGGGCCAGCGCAAAGCTGCCCAGGGTTCCGGCGGCTATAAAGGCCGCAAAGCCCGACCACGTCTTGCCGCGGTTCCAGGGAATGGCAGGGCCGCGCAGGGTTTCGCCGGCCACGCTGGCAAATCCGTCTCCCAGCGCCATGATGGCCCACACGGCTCCCACCACTTCCATGCGCCGGCCATACAGCAGGATCAGCACCAGCACGGAGACGGGATAGGCGACGATGCCGGTCCATGGCACGGGCCGGGTTGCTGCTTCCCCGCCCGCCTGCTTGCCCAGATCCAGTTCCAGCCGCGGCAGCACAAACAGGTTGAAAGCGAGCGCCGCCAGCGCCGCGCCCGCCGCCTCCGCCCAGGTGAGAAACGGCAGCAGCAGCGCAAACGACAGCATGGAGATGTGGACGACCTTGCGCGAGGGAATTATCGGGCGCCGTCCCGCACCGTTATAGACCGAAGCGTCACCCAATTCCCGCCTCCAGTGTCTCTTTGAGTCCTTCCTCCAGCGGGACCACGCGGTAGCCCAGCTCGCGGCAGGCCTTCGCACTGGAATAAACCCAGTCATGCTTGAAGATTTCCACCACGCCCGGCGTCAGCTTCGGACGGTGATTGAAAAGCCGCGCCCGCGCCACTTCCAGCGCGCCAAACATTTTCCCGGTGGCAAAAGAGAGGTATCGCACCGGAAAGGTCACGCCGGTCAGGCGCCTGATCACGCTGAACAGATCATTCAGGCTTCGATTGTCGCCGGCCAGGTAATACTCTTCTCCGGGGCCTCCCTTTTCGAGCGCCGCCAGGTGCGCCTGCACCACTTCAGCAATGTAGGAGAAGCTCCAGCGCTGTTCGCCCGAACCGAGCAGCCCCGGAAACTTTCCGTTCACATACTGGCGCATCATTCCGCCCACCAGGTTGCCTTCTGTTGGCGGCCCCGGTCCGTACACAACTCCCGGCAGCAGCGCCACCACGGGGAACCGCGCAAAACCTTCGGTCCGCAGCCAGTCGAGCGCCTGCGCCTTGGTTTCTTCATATTCGTTGGAATAGGGCCCGCGATTCTCGAGTCCTTCGCCGGCGTCCGGGTTGGAGGACGGTCCCGCGGCCAGGAACGATGAGGTGTAGACCACGCGTTCCACGCCGGCCCGGCCCGCTTCTTCCAGCAGCCCCTTCAACCCCTCAACGTTCACCCGCCGGAAGTCCTGCCGGTCTCGCACCCACATCTTCACCAGCGCCGCCGAATGGATCACCTGCTTCACGCCGCGCAGCGCGTCCGCCACGGCCTTCCTGTCCAGCAGGTCGCCGGCCACAATCTCGCAGCGGGCCTCTGTGGGCACCAGGCCCAGCTTGTCCGGGTTCCTCACCAGCACGCGGAACGGCGCTTCGCGTTCCACCAGCGCATGCGCGATGCGCGATCCGAGATATCCGCTTGAACCTGTCAGAAGTATCATTGGCTTGATCGTCCTGTAACCTGTTTCAAAACTCCTGTTAAGCAACCGTCAGCGCACGGTGAAATCGGCCGTCAGGGCACGGTGAAAGGGCACGAGTTTATCCCGCCTTGCGGGACCGTAAAGCCAGCCCAACGGATTCGGCTTTAGCCGCTGAGGGCTGGCAATGCGCGCCAGGGGCTGAAGCCCGCGGCTTTGTGCGTGCCTTCCCGGCACGACTGAAGTCGTGCCATTTCTCCTCGAAACAGCCGTGCCCTGAAGCCCATGGGACAGGTCTTGAACCAGCTTCCAGC
>JAJYJL010001022.1 GCA_021789565.1 Acidobacteriota bacterium | reverse complement strand
AATGATAGTCGGCTTCCGGGATGGTGTCGCACACGGTGAAAGTTTGCTCGACAAGTAAAGCCGATCTCGTTTCCGCAGGGGCGAGGCACCACTGGTCTTCACTCGGTGAATGGCAGGTATACCTCTTTGCGTTCGTTTGCCTGGTTGCGGGAATGGGACTGGGATATCTGATTCGTGGAGTCACTGTTCCGCCAACGCAGGCGCCCGTGGCTGCCAGCGCTTCGGCGCAGCAAGCACGCGGGGGAATGGGATCGGTTCCGATTGACCAGATCGGTGCCGCACTTGAGGAGACTGTCAAGCGCGATCCCAAGAACACGGCTCTTCTGATTCAGCTGGGGAATTTGTATTCCGACCATCGCGCGTATCTGAAAGCCATTCAGTATTACACCCGTGCGCTTGAACTGGATCCTAGGAACGCCAATGTTCGCACTGACCTTGGGACTGCATACTGGTATGCGGACTTCCCCCAAGAAGCCATCACAGCATATAAGAAGGCATTGTTTATTGACCCCTCACATGTCGAGGCCTTGTTCAACCTTGGGGTCGTGTACGAAAACGGGCTTAAGGACTACGCCCGCGCCATTTCTGCATGGGAAAAGCTCTTGGAATTCCACCCGCATAGCCCGGACAGAAAGCGCGTCGAGCGTATGATCGAATTCGCAAGACGGGAAGAAGCGGCTTCGAAAGGTCGGTGAGAAGAACACGCATGGTTCCGTCACGGACCAGTGTGAAACCGCGGGATGAGGTCCCACACGCCCAAAAATTCATCTCTCTTGCCGGTCTACCACTGACCATGGCGGCAATTCTCTAGGTAAGGTTTTTCACGCCGCCGCCATCGCCATTAAGGCGCCCGGACCAAACGGTACAGGCAAAGGAACGCGCGAAGTCCGAATGACGCGCACGAAGGGTCGCCTCGCCATTAGTTCATTAGTTCAAGGGCGAGAGGCATCCTACCGCTCGTTGTGGTCACGAGCCGCGAATACAGAATATTGCTGCGGTCGAAAGTGCGACGTGTCCCTGCCGCCAGCGCCCGCGGAATCGCAAATAATAGTGCAAAGCAAGCCAGCGCCAATTTTTCTTTCCATCTCCTAATCCTGGCCATCGTTCACCTCCTACCCTTGCCTAACTCAATCCTCTTTCGCGCTACGCAATCTTCTGGATTTTCGCCTCGGCACGACGGGGCATCGCCCAGCACTACTTGACAACGGTCACGCTGATTGTGTTAGACCTGACGCTCCCCTTGGGCCATTCAACGCCGTAGGACGTCATCTTGGGCGGCATGGGCCGCCTGACCCATATCGTGTAAACCCCCGGCCGGCCCAAATCGTAGTACCTCGTGATGTTTATCTCGTCGACAAAGGATTCGCCGGGCTTGAGCGTACGGGCGTGATTTTCGTCGAATGTGAACACCGGCCTTCTCCCCTGTTTTAGCGCCATGACCCAGGCGGAGGGCGGCGCGGCCTGTTCCTTGGAGTTCACGACGTGGATTTTGTATCGACCCTCCTGGTGGACTGCAACCCCGTACGAGACCGATCTTATGAACGTCATGTCACGGTCGGAAATGTTCTTGACCGTGACCTGCAGACGGAGCTCGGTGCCCGCTTTCAGCGGTTTGCTCGGTACCTCAAGCGTGACCGAAAACGGCTGGCGGGCTGCCGACCGGGGCACTACCGCGAGGGCGGTTAGCACGAGGGAGCACGCGAGTTTGGATCCGTTTGTTTTCATAACTGGCACTTTCCCGGGCCGTTAGTTAGCCCACGATCGGATCCAGTGGCCTACAATGGGCAACATTGGAAGTCGCCCAAGCAGGGCTGCCGCTTGGGCCTGCCCTAGTTACGCGTGGTTAATTTCGATTCCGAGCCAGCGACTCTCTGGGTTTGACGACATGTTAACCTCCCACACGGCCAGGATTGCAGATCCCTGGTAAACAGTTTCAAAACCGGCCTCCGATTGTGAAACCGTCCTGATCGGAGCAATCCACCAGCGGCATTCGGGCCTGGCTTCGAGAGCCAGCCTGACACCTTGCCACTCGTCCACAATTTCCAGCTTCGGGCCTTGGAGTTCGCCCGAAAACTCCAGCGGATGCCGGTCTCTCGCGTGGAGGAAGTAACGGTCCGGAGCGTTTGGTGCCAGAAGGTTAAACACCAATTCAACTCCAAGTGACAAAGGCGCGGCATGGGCCAGATTGCTTGAAACCAACGAGCAGCATTCGACCTGAAAGCCTTTTTCCGAGCTTCTCGCGAAAAGAAGCTTGCGTGCCTCAACATCGAAATTTGTCCCATCGAGCTCATATCGAGATTGATACGAAAGCTCCACCGGGCTTGAGGTCGAGTCGGTTGCAACCTGCCATTCGCCTGCCGACAGGCCAACTTCTTCCTGCAAATCGAGCCGCTCAAAGTCCTGCCATTGTTTCCGGTGGGGGAAAAGGTATGTCCGGAAGCAGTGCCGTGCATACCGGTCGTAACGAAGAAGGTCGTTGAGAGCTGATTTCCTATTGAATGAGTTTTGCTGGCGATTCTCTGCGGCTGAACGGATCTTGCTGTGATAGACCTCGGGCCGCCGCATCAGCGAATTGATGAGTTCCGTCGCATTGGGCTTGAACCGCAAGCTTGATACCGTACCGCCGTCCGACGGTTTCAGGATCACACCAGCCCTGGGTTGGGAAAGCAGAATTTCCTGTTTGCCGTCCGCATCGAAATCCACCTGTGAGATTCGAACGCTATTGGTCTCGCCCTCATTGTTCAGTTGGTCGAGCAGCGTTTCCGCCCGGATCAGGTTCTGCAGCACCGCGCTGCGCAAGTGCGGAGAATACAAGCCGCCAAACAGACCGTGCCAGTAGGCGTCATTGCACTGAGCCGCCAGCAGGTGAGTCTGCGTCTCGTCCAGCAGGCTGCGGCGTTCGCTTTCTGCGGAGACATCCGCTTTGGTTCTGTGAAACCGACAGCTAATCTCCAGCATCAGCTT
>JAJYJL010001021.1 GCA_021789565.1 Acidobacteriota bacterium | reverse complement strand
GGGTTTGAAGGCCGCAATTGGGCCCTCGAACATTTTACCTACGGCGCGCTGAAGCACCGGTTAGCTGAATTGCTGGGGGGCTATGAGTTCGCGTTTCATGACGAGCCGGAGGAGAGCAGGGATACACGGCATGCTTATGCTGCCCGAAAAAGAGAGCCTCAAGTGATGGTGGGAAGCGGCCGGTCATGAAGATTGTGATCAATGCGGTTTCGGCAAAGAGCGGGGGGGCGGTCAGCTACATCACCAATCTGCTTCGGCACTTGTCTATGGTCGAGGAAGATGTTCAGTTTCTGGTTTTCCTTCCGCCGGAAACCGCCGCCAGACTGGAAGGCCTTAAGCAGAACGCTCGGGTGATACCTACTGCAATTGGCCACGCCGGCAGGCTGAGGCGACTAGTGTGGGAGCAGTTGACGCTACGCATCTTTCTTAAGAGGGAAAGAGCAGATGCCCTTTACTCGACCGCAAACTTCGCCATGTTTTGCTGTCCGGTGCGACAACTTCTTCTGGTCAGAAACGCGCTTTACTTTTCCAGCATCTACCGCCAGATGTTTTTGCCCCGGCATTCCCTTTGGTGCCGGGTGTCATTTGGGCTGCGGCGTTGGTTGATTATCAGGAGCGCCCGGGCTGCGGACGTTGTGATGACGCCCACGCAAACCATGCTGGACGAGCTGCGGTGCGCTGTGGATGTGAAGAATGCCATCGTAAACCCCTACGGCGTTACAGTGGCTGAAGCGGTGACGGCCGAAACATGCTACCGCCCAGAAAAGGCGGGTGACCGAGTTGTCCGTCTTCTTTATGTTTCGCTTTACAGTGAGCATAAGAACCTCAGCGCGCTCTTGAAGGCGCTGGCGCTTCTTAACGACCATAGCAGTGTCGACTTCAAGCTTGTAACGACAGCCGACCCGGCTTGGCCGGGCGCAGCATGGACGGTCACTTACCAGGAGGATATGACTCTGGCCCGCCAGACCGGAATTGCGGAGCACGTCGCTTTTGTCGGCCCTTTGAACCGCCAGGATACAGCCAGCCTTTACAGGACTTCAGACATTTGTGTCTTTCCTTCGCTGGCGGAATCCTTCGGGTTTCCCTTGGCGGAAGCGATGTCTCACGGATTGCCCATTGTTGCCGCAGATACCCCTGTGAACCGGGAAGTATGTGGAGAGGCCGCAATCTATTTCCGCGCCTTGAGCGCTGAGGACCTCGCGAACCGGGTCCTTAATCTGGCAATGGACAGCACTCGCTGTGCCCTGCTCGGTGCCAGAGGCAGATGGGAGGCAGCCCGTCGATTTTCCTGGAGCACCCACGCAGGCCGAATCGTGGAAGTGGCATCTTCCCATGATCCCGAAATAATCTGCAGTTACCGCGCCGCGCCTTTTACTCCATGAGTGTGAACCGATTGACCGCACCAGTCAGCGTTCTGGTCCTGACCCGCAACGAAGAAGTCAATATTGCCGCCTGCCTGGAAAGTGTGCACTGGGCGAGAGAAGTGTTCGTGGTGGATTCTTTCAGCAGCGACAGAACTGTTGATATTGCGCAAAGGATGAAAGCCAGGATTTATCAACATGCATTTGGAACCTGCGCTTCGCAGTGGAATTGGGCCCTCAATAACCTCCCTTTCACAAACGAGTGGGTTTTGGTCATTGACGCTGATGAACGTGTTCCTCACCCTTTGGCGCAAGAGATTATGCGAATTGTGGCCGGCCCCGGGCAACGATACTCAGGTTACTACCTGAAGTTCAGATTCTGGTTTATGGGCCGCTGGCTTCGACATGGCGGCCTTTACCCGACCTGGATCCTGCGTCTTTTCCGGAGGAGTGCTGGCCGCTTTGGTCGGCACGGGATCAGCGAACACTTCATCCTGGACGGGCCGAAGGGTTACCTGCAGTTTGCCTTTGACCACTGCGACAACAAACCTATCAGTAATTGGATTCAAAAACACAATCGGTATGCAGGATTTGAGGCGGAGGAATTCATCCATGGCAAGGTTGGGATAAGCCACTCAAAATCAATCGCAGGAAAGTTTTGGGGGAATCAAGCTGAGAGGAAACAATGGATCAAGCTGAAGGTTTGGAACCGCCTGCCGTTGCTGGCCAGACCCTTTCTGCTCTTCTTTAGGAATTACTTTCTAAAGCTTGGCTTCCTCGACGGGCGCCCCGGACTGATCTACCACGTTCTTTGGAGCTTTTGGTATCCGTTTCTGATCAGTGCCAGGATTTTAGAGATGCGACAAGCAGGCTGTCCGCCTTCGGAACTTCGCTTGCCGGTGCCGGAAGCGATGCCGCTTGCGGCAGTGACGGCCGCGGCGCAGGAATCCCAGAAGTGAAGATTCCCGGGTCTATATCCCACTCAACCACATTCAACAACTCTTACAGCAAGCACTGACGTACTGTGAACCAAGGAGATCCCTATGAAGATTCTCGTAACCGGCGGTTTGGGGACCGTAGGAAGTTTTCTGGCTGGTGACCTGCGCAATCGCGGCCACGAAGTCTGGATGTGCGACCTTTATCACTACCACGATCCGCAATATATCCGTTGTGATGTTTCTGCATACCGGCAGTTGGAACGTGTTTTTGAAAAGCAGGCATTTGATTATGTCTACCACTTGGCCGCTGAATTCGGACGCTGGAATGGCGAAGACTATTATGAAGACCTCTGGTGCAGCAACACTATCGGAACCAAGAACATACTTCGTATGCAGGAGAAGTACAGCTTCCGCCTGATCTACTTCTCAAGCTCCGAAGTGTACGGAGATTGGGAAGGCGTGATGAGCGAAGACGTGATGGACCACTTTGAAATCCGGCAGTTGAACGACTACGCCATTACCAAGTGGGTGGGAGAAATGCAGGTGATGAACTCCGCCCAGATGTTCGGAACGGAAAGCGTCCGGGTCCGGCTGTTCAACCTTTACGGGCCGGGCGAACGGTACAGTGACTATCGCAGCGTCAACTGCCTCTTTTGTTACAGAGCG
>JAJYJL010000053.1 GCA_021789565.1 Acidobacteriota bacterium | reverse complement strand
ACCGTCCGCGGAGCCAACGCCATCCTCGCCCTCCGCTGCTCGCTTCTCAATGCCCGCTTTGAGGATTACTGGGAGAACCGCCGGGCGGCGGTGGCCGCATAATTTAAACTTCTATGTCGCGCACCCAGGGGTTGGAGATTTGGGGTATGATGGGCGGCGCAAGGAATCCATTCGAAGGACACCACAAACGTGCAACCGAAAAAAATAACGAACCCAGCCAAATGTCAAATTGACCGCAGAGGCTTTTTGAAACTCGGCGTTGCCGGTGGCGCCGCTGCCATAGCGGTGCCGTTTTCCACCTGTTCGTCGGAAGCACCCGTTCCGCCGGCCGGGCAGGGCGTTCGCTCGTTCGAACTGGATGAGACCACCATCAGCTCGCTTCAGAACGCGATGAAGTCCGGCAGGCTGAGTTCACACTCCATCACGGAGAAGTATCTGGGGCGGATCGAAGAACTTGACCGCCGCGGGCCGTCGCTCCATTCCGTGATTGAGATCAACCCGGATGCCCTGTCCATTGCACGTGAGCTCGACCGCGAGCGCAAGGCCAGAGGCCCCCGCGGGCCGCTGCACGGTATCCCTGTGCTGGTGAAAGACAACATCGGAACGGCGGACCGCATGACCACCACGGCCGGCTCGTATGCTCTGGAGGGTTCGATTCCGCCGCGCGATTCGTTTGTGGCGGCACAGCTTCGCAAGGCGGGAGCCATTATTCTGGGTAAGGCCAACCTGAGCGAGTGGGCCAATTTCCGTTCTTCACACTCCACCAGTGGGTGGAGCGGGCGCGGCGGCCAGGCGCGTAATCCCTATGCGCTCGACCGCAATCCCTGCGGATCGAGTTCCGGCTCGGGCGTGGCCGTTTCCGCCAATCTGTGTCCTGTGGCGCTGGGGACGGAAACCAACGGATCGATTGTGTGTCCGTCATCCACCAACGGCATTGTGGGCATCAAGCCGACGGTGGGGCTTGTGAGCCGCAGCGGGGTGGTTCCCATTTCGCACACCCAGGATACCGCCGGCCCCATGGCGCGCACCGTGGCCGACGCGGCGGCCGTGCTGGGCGCACTGACAGACGTCGACCCGCGCGACCGCGCGACGCTTGCGAGCCGCGGCAAATCGCAAACGGACTACACACAGTTTCTGGACGCGCGCGGGCTCAAGGGGGCACGCATAGGCGTGGTGCGGCAATTGTTCGGTTACAACGAGTTTGTCGACAAGCTGGCCGATGCGGCCATCGTCGCCATGAAGGACCAGGGAGCCGTGATCTTCGACCCGGCGAATATCGAGACGTTCAAGGATCTGGGCGATGGGGAATTCACTGTGCTGCTTTACGAATTCAAGGCCGGCCTGAACGCCTATCTCGAATCACTGGGGCCAAAGGCCCCGGTGCAATCGCTAAAGGAGATCATCGAGTTCAACAAAACGCACACGCGCGAAGAGATGCCTTATTTTGGCCAGGACACCTTTATTAAGGCTGAGGCCAAAGGTGCGCTCGCGAGCCCGGAGTACCAGAAGGCGCTCGCGGAATGCCGCACACTCTCGCGCGAGAAGGGCATCGACGCCACCATGGAGAAGTACAAGCTGGACGCTCTGGTTGCTCCTACGGGAGCGCCTGCCTGGCCCACTGACCTGGTGAATGGCGATCACGACACGGGCGGAAGCTCCGGCCCAGCCGCCATCGCCGGTTATCCCCACGTGACGGTGCCCGCACGTTGCGTCTTCGGACTGCCAGTCGGCATCTCGTTCTTCGGCCGCGCCTGGAGCGAGCCCACGCTCATCAAGCTGGCTTATTCTTTCGAGCAGGCAACAAGATTCCGCAAGCCGCCGCGTTTTCTGCCAACGGCGGATTTGAGGGTGTGACGATTCCGGAGGATTGGGGTATCTCCTGTTCCATAATCTCATTTAATCCTATTGTTCGTGTCGTATAATCCTTCGAGTACTAGGGTGTGCAGAAAGAGCAAAACTCAGATCAGACACGCGCAAGAATCACAGAGCGCTGCATGCGGCCCCTGCCCTGTGAAAGGAACCATCATGGTGCGAAAGCCAACCTGGCCTGCCGTGCTGCTGGGCCTGATTCCGTTTGTGGGGATGTGCTTTACGGTTCCGCTCTGGGACCGCATCCATCCGTTTGTGGCGGGTTTGCCATTCAACCTCTTCTGGTTGATGTTATGGATCGTGCTGACGCCGCTTTGTCTTTGGGGCGCCTACCGGTTTGAGAAGCGGGCCGATCTGCAGCATCCCGGGGGACCGCAGAGCGGGACGCGATGAGCCCTTCCGCCATAGCGCTGCTCATCATTCTTGCCATCGTAGGCTTTGGCTCGTTCATTGGTTTCCGGGCCGGCGCGAGCAGGAGGATGGACCTCGAGCAATGGACGGTTGCCAATCGGGGTTTTGGAGTGATACTGGTGTGGCTGCTGATGGCGGGAGAGGTTTATACCACCTTTTCATTTCTCGGCGCCAGCGGCTGGGCTTATTCGCGGGGCGGACCAACCCTTTATATTCTCGCCTACCTCACCTTGGGATATGTGGTGTCATTCTACATCCTTCCGCAACTCTGGGAGACAGCGCGCGCGCACGGTTTGCAGACCCAATCGGACTTCTTTGAAAAGCGGTACGGGAGCAAGGTGCTCGCCGCACTGGTTGCCGCCGTGGGAGTGGTGTTTATTGTTCCCTACCTGCAACTGCAACTCAAGGGGATGGGCATCATCGTGGAAGTGGCCAGCTTCAGCCAGATCAATCAAACGACGGCCATGATGATCGGAGGTGCGCTGGTGGCCGGCTTTGTATTCACCAGCGGCGTTCGAGCTGTGGCGCTGGTGAGCGTGCTGAAAGACATTCTACTGCTCGGCGCCGCGCTGGTGATCGGCCTCGCCATTCCCTACCACTGGTTCGGTGGCATCGGCCCCATGTTCAGGGCGATTGCCCGCGCCCACCCTGCGCATTTAACAATGCCGGGTACCACACACGCCATGGGCCATGCCTGGTTCATTTCCACAGTTCTCCTGACTTCATTGGGAGTCTATATGTGGCCGCACAATTTCGGCGCCAGCTTCACCGCCAGGAGCTCCGATACCTTGCGGCGCAACGCGGTGGTGATGCCGCTCTACACAATCCTGCTGCCTCTTATCTTCTTCGCAGGTTTTGCCGCCATTCTGGTTGTCCCCGGGCTCAAGGACGGTGACCTTTCACTGCTGACCGTGGTTCAGAAGACCTTTCCGCCGTGGTTTCTGGGCGTCGTGGGCGGCGCTGGCGCGCTGACGGCCATGGTTCCTTCCGCCATCCTGATTCTCACCGCTTCCACGTTGTTCGCAAAAAATTTCTTCCGGCCGATCTTTGCACCGTCTATGAGTGATGACGGTGTCGTGAAGCTCGCCAGAGTGGCATTGGTGGTATTGATGGCGGTCGCGCTGCTATTCGCGCTTTCGGGCGCCCACACTATTGTCGCGCTGCTGCTGCTGGGGTACGCCGGAGTGACGCAGTTCTTCCCCGGAGTTGTCCTGGGGCTTTACTGGAGCCGCGCCGGCAGGTCCGGAATCTTCTCCGGGCTGGTAGTGGGAATTGTTACGGTCACATTCCTCACCTTGAGCGGTCGCGACCCCTTCATGGGATTGAATGCAGGGTTTCTAGCTCTCATTCTCAATTTTATTGTGGCGTTTTCGGTGAGTCTTTTGAGCGATTCGAAGGGAAGCCAATCCGTAGGGATCGTCGTTCCCTGACGCACATTCCTGCAAGTGAACACGAAGCTTACGACAGATCGAGCTCAGTTGTTGATCAGCTATTCCTCTCCGTGGGTTCTTGCGGCTTCCCACGCGAGGATAGCGCGCTTTCTGCTGACGCCGCCATGATAGTTGCCGACGGCGCCGACTTTTCTGATGACGCGGTGGCAGGGAATAATGAAGGCGATGGGATTCTGCCCGACAGCGCTCCCCACTGCGCGTGTCGCCTTTGGATTGCCCACGCGTGCGGCCAGGTTTTCATAAGGAACCACGGCGCCGGGTGGGATTTCAAGCAACGCCTGCCAGACCTTAATCTGAAAATTGGTTCCGCGCAGGTCAATGGGCAGCTTTCCCGTCGGGCTGTTTTGCGGAAAGATCCTGGTGAGATACTGCCCGGTGGCTTCGGGATTTTCCACAAAGCCGGCTTCGGGCCAGCGGTGCCGAACCTCATCCAGGACAGCTTTGCGCGTGCTTGTCACAAAGTACATGGCGCAGATTCCGCGATCGGTCACGGCCAGCAGGCATTCGCCGAACGGGCTGGGATGGAACCCGTAGCTGATGCGCAGTCCTGCGCCGCGCTTTTTGAACTCACCGGGCGTGACGGCCTCCACGCTGACGAAGAGATCGTGCAGCCGGCTGGGGCTCGAAAGGCCCGCGGCGTAGGCGGCGTCGAGAACGTTTCCGGACTCCTCGAGTGCATGCTTGGCATAATCCAGCATCAGGAACTGCAGAAAGCGCTTGGGGCTCAGGCCCGCCCAGCGCCGGAAGAGCCGCTGAAAGTGGAAGGGGCTGAGATTGACGCTTTTCGCAACCTCACTGAGGTCGGGCTGCTCCGGAAAACGTTCGTCAAGATAATGGATTGCTTTTTCGATTCGCGAGTAATCGTCTGGCATGGTGCGCATCTTTTTATTCTCCCTACGAACCATCATGGGACCATTGTGGGGAAGCCGCAATCCGCTTCTTGCGGTGAGGGAGCGGATTCTGGAATTTTCGCACGCCCCGATAAATCGGGTATGCACCCGGTGACGAGACGTTCCGGCGAAACACCTTTACTTAAGCGGCAGCGAAACCGGCCGGTGTTCGCGCGCTGAAATTTCCGAGGCGAAGCAGATTTCGTGGGTGAGCGCGGCGTCATCCAGGTTGGCGTGCGACTCGCGGTTTTCCAGGATGCAATCGATGAAGTGGCTGACTTCCTGGGGAAAAGGATGGTGGGTTACGTCTCCGCTGTCAGGAAGAACGGTGGGAATAGACGCCCAGTTCTTCTGGCCCGGCCAGCGCCGGCTGAAGACCTCATTGTTGCGAATGGCGCCCTGGTCTCCCAGCAACTGGATGCGGAAAACGTAGGGCATGATGGACTCGACGGAAGAAGCCACCTTGCCGATGGTGCCGTCCTCAAAGCGGACCAGGGTGATGCTGTTGGGTTCGTACTCGTAGTGCAGAGGATTATCCGGACTGGTGTTGGCGTAAGCAAATACTTCCACGGCCTTTCTGCCCACAAACCAGCGGAGGCCGTCGGCGGCGTGGCAACCGCCGGTGAGCAGACTGCTTCCCGCCATGTCTTTCCTGATATTCCAGTAATATTGGGCGTACCAGGGACCGATGCCGTGCAGATAGTCGACCTCCGCCGCAAAGAGCTTTCCGATGAATCCGTCGGCCAGCATCGCCCGAATGGTTTCGAACAGGGGGTTCCAGCGCAACACAAAACTGACCACAGTTTTGACTTTGGCGGCATGGACGGCGGCCTGAAGTTCCCGCAACCCTTCCAGGTTGAGCGCCACCGGTTTTTCAATCACGATGTGTTTGCCGGCCTGGGCCGCGGCGATGCCCTGCTGGACGTGCAGATGGTGAGGAGTGGCCAGCACGACGATCTGGATGCCGGGATCGTCGAGCAACTTATCCAGATGTTCATAAGCGCGTGCGCGCTGCAGCTTGAATTCTTCCGCCTTGGCGTGGGCGCGTTCCTTATCCCGGCTGACAATGGCATGCACCTCGGTGCGAAGGTCGGCCTCAAACGCCCGGATGTATTCGCCTGAAACCCATCCCGTTCCAACAATACCCACGCCCAGTTTTTCCATCGCAAGCCTCCATTGGGTCTTCCCGCTGTTCGTCGCTTTGTGCCGGCGGCTATTCTATCAGGGCGCGGTCCGGAATGTTCTCACAAAATCGGATGACGCCAGTCACCCAGTCCCGAACCTGGCTGCGCTGTGGATAGAAAGGGAGGTTCTTCGCCGGCCGGATAGCGTTCGAGTAAGACCCCTCCCGCTTCCTGAGAGGGCCTAGAGCTCACGAAATGAAGGGCAATCCAGGTGAAACTGAGGCAAGCCCGGATGCGAGCCGCCCGGGAAATCGCAGGGCGCGTCAGCACTTGATGTCATGACGGCGGCACACGCCGGAAAGCAGGTCCCAAAGCGCATTCAGAACCACCTCAACCGATTCTGCAACGGCAGGCGCATCTTGTGGCTTCAAGGCGGACTCAAGAAGCTCCTTCTCAACCCGCGAGTGTTCGCGGTCGGCTTCAATGTGGACGCGGAAATAATCAAGCGCCTCGGGCGTATTCATGCCGTAAAAATTCTCAAGGCCTTCAATCTTTGATTGCGCAATTTCCGGAATCTGCGATTCATAGGCATAAAGCGCGGCAATCCCCTGTGTGACGCTCCCCTCGCGGCAAATCCTGCGGAATGTCCCAATCAGCTTTTCAGTTTCATCCCAGAGCTCTGCATTCGAGACCTCGTCGCGCCTGAGGCCCGTTGATTCCGCAAAACGAAGCCAGAGCTCCGGGTGATTGGGATCACCTGCTTCCTCGTCCATCAAATTAGCAAGAATGTGCCGGCGGACGCGCTGGTCATCCGTGTGCGCGTGCAGCGCGGAAAGATAGGTGGGGAACGCAGCAACGTGGTGATAGTACTGCCGGGCATAATCGCGCAGGGCGGGCCGCGGCAATTCTCCCCGCGTCCAAGCCTGGTAGAAAGGGTGCAGCAGCAGGTTGCGTTGAGCGATGCGAGATTCGATGTGTTCCAGGATGTTGGAGGTGGTATTCACGTGTCTTCTCCTTCAGGTTGAAGTTGTTGAAAATGGATTGCCCCGTCGGCTTACGCCAAACTGCCGGATTATGCACCATGCCGCACCTTTCTTCAACTGGATTCCGCACAACAGGGCCGGTAGTGCTATACCGGGAATTACGCCTGGCGTTGCCGGCGAAGCTTCAAAAAGGGTTTGCTGAGCGTGACGGCAGGAATCGTCCCGTTGCCTGGAGGCAAGCGGCTTGCGCTGCAAATTAGAGTGACTTACAAGGGGACAAAAGGAAAAGCTGACAAAACAGGTGTGGCGATGACGGAAGGTCTCGTCCCGCCGGCAGGCGTTTAAGCCTTCTGCGCGGCCGGCTTTGAAAGCCCGTGGCTGACGAACAGTTTTCCCTCGGCTACCTGATGAACTCCACGAACCAGTTCATCCACGGCGCGGCCTTTCAGAATGTAGCCCCGGGCGCCCGCCTCCAATGCGCGCACAACGTAATGGTACTCGCGATGCACGGTCAGGATGATGGTGCGGATTTCGGGATGCGACTTGTGAATTCGGCGGGCGGCTTCAATCCCGTTCAGGTGGGGCATGGAGAGATCAAGGATGATGACGTCCGGCCGGTGTTGGTAGGCCAAGGAGACGGCCTGTTCTCCGTCGGCAGCTTCAACAATCACCTTATAACCTTCCTGCTCGAGCAGAGACTTCAGGCTCCGGCGAACGGGTCCGTTGTCATCGACCAGCATGAGTCGAAGTGTCATCAGAGGTCGAAACACTTTCCGCTATCCCCCTCGTGTAAAACCCATATTCCGGAACCCCGCGAATTACCACCTGGCACTTTCAGGAGGATATGAAAGATTGTTATCCGTCTGCTGAACCCAGTACATGAGCCGCACTGTAAAACTCGAATGTTCAAGCTCGCTACCCTGAGGTCATGCTTGCGCTAAACTCGGAGCCCGGCCAGCTTTGCGCGAGGTAGTGGGGTAGCGCTCGTCGCGCATTTGAATCCTATTCTCCAATAAAGTTGGTGGTCAATCCGGTAAAGACCTTAAAAATCACCTCGGGATCGCCATGGAGCATGAGGCGAGAGACCTTGCTGGCAGGTGATCAGGGCTGGACTAAGCCGCGGCGAATGGCATACCGTACGAGGCTGGCGGTTTCGTGGATGTCGAGCTTTTCCATGATCCGTGTTCGATGTGATTCGGCTGTTTTCACGCTGATGTTCAACAGGGCAGCCACCTCTTTGGTTGTTTTTCCCTCGGCGACCAGTTGCAGGACTTGAAGCTCCCGAGGGCTCAACGTATCGCTGGGAACATCGACTTTGTTCAGGTAAGCATCGACAACCGTGTCCGAGATGTCCGAACTCAGGAAAGTTGAGTTTCTTGAAACTTCGCGAATGGCCTGGACCAGTTCTGCGGCCGCGCGGCTTTTCAGCACATAACCTCTGATCCCGGCGCGCAGTGCCTCCAGGACGTATTGAGCTTCAGTGTGCATGGTCAGGACGACCACTTTGGTTTGCGGGCTTGCCTGGTTGATGGCCTTGGCCGCGCCAATCCCGTTCATCAAGGGCATGGCCAGGTCAAGCACGGCGACGTCGGGCGACAATTCCTGAGCCAGTCGGGTGGCCTGATGGCCGTCGGCGGCTTCGCCTACCACCTTGAATCCCTCCTGCTCAAGAAGGGCCCTCAACCCCTGGCGGACCATTTGATGATCATCTGCCAGAAGGATACGTATAGGCATCTTTTCCCTCCGATGGAACCTGAACTGAGATTTCCGTACCTTTGCCTGGGCTTGATTTAATTATACATTCCCCTCGCAAGGGAATCAGTCGTTCTCTGATCCCGATCAGCCCCAGGCCGGACCTTCCTTTCTGTCCCATGACGGATTGGACATCAAAGCCGGTGCCATCATCGTTAACGGTCAAATGGATCTTGCTATCCTCTTTTTGCAGCCGAACCGTAACATGACTGGCCCTGGCGTGTTTCGTGATATTGTTCAGGGCCTCCTGAACGATGCGGTAGAGTGCGACCTCCACTTGGGGTGGAAGCCGCCCGCTCGTATCTCCCTCGACGGCAATAGGAATTCCGAATCGCTTTGAAATGCCCTGGGTCAAGAACTCGATTGCGGGAACCAACCCGAGATCATCCAGAATGGTAGGGCGCAGCTCATGGGAAAGTCGCCTTAATTCGGTTTCAATCCGCTCGATCAGTTCCTTGATTTCGCCGATCGTCTGTTGGCCGGATGGCGGCAAGGTATTCACCATCCCATCAATGGCGATATGGACCGAGACCAGGAGCTGGCTGGCCTCATCATGGAGCTCATGGGCAATGTGCTTGGCGCGTTCTTCCAGGGCTTCATTCAGCCGGTGCAGGGCCTGCTCAGCACGCTTGCGCTCCGAGACGTCGCGGGCGATACCCTGGATGCCGATTACGTCCCCTCCATTCAGGATGGGACGGGCGCTGACCTCAACGGTCAGCGGGTGCCCGTCTTTTGTCAGAATCTCGAGCTCACGTGTCAGCGGATCGCCCCCCGCCTTCAAGTGGCCGAACATCTTGGCCGCTTCCTCGATATGTTCCATAGGCAGGAGATTGACCGGGCTGGGAGGAGGCTCGTCACGCCGGTATCCGGTGAGCCTTTCGCCGGCCCTGTTGATGGACGTCAGCCTGCCTTCGGCGTCCACCGTAAAAACAATGTCATTCGCGTTTTCGAACAGTTCCCGGTAGCGTTCTTCGCTGGCCTGCAACGCGGCGTTGGTTTCACGGTACCCGCTGATCGTCATTTCGTATGGGGTCAGCGTTTCGATTAGAAATTTTGCGGAAGCTTTCAGTGTTCCGGAGATATCCGCCACGTCGGCCATTTGTGAGAGAGCGCGGTTAAGCGCGTCGGAATGGAGGGTGACCATCTCGATCAGGCTGATTTCCAGTCGCAACGCGCGCCGGCCCAGCTCATAGGCTTCTTCCAGCAACGCCTCGTCTGTCTTTTCCAGGTAGCCCCGCAGAGCTGCCGCATACTGGTTCATAAGGTCGCGCTGGCTGGCATTCATTGCGGCCTCCCCTGAAAGGTGGCGACAAGCACCAGTGCGTCGTCGGTTGCCAGCCCGTCACGATCGAGAATGTCTTGTGCGGTCTCCTGCGGCCCCTTGAGGAGGACCATGTTGTCCTCAAATCCACGCTGGATACCGTCGGTTGCAAATACCAGAGTGTCCCCGCGTGTAATCTCCAGGGAGGCCGTGCGCAACGGAGGCAGTTTGCCCCCCACGACTCCGCTGGACAACAGCAGAGACTCTCTGGCAGGTTTTCCGCCCGGTGCCGAACGCACCAGCACGCCTTCAACGTTGCCTACGCCCAGCCATTCCATGGAGTTGTTCAGAACATTCAGAACGGCCAGGCTCATCACTGCCCCGCGTGTTCCACGCAATTTCCTGCTGCAATTCTCCATGACCTCAACCAGCGGCTTGTGAGCATTTTCCTCCACTGCATTCAGGGCGAGCCTTGCGGCTTCTGCCGCCGCTTTGCCATGGCCCAGCCCGTCGGCAACGGCCAAAAGCACTCCGGTTTTCAGCGGTTTGACCATGTGGAGGTCACCGGACAGAGTTTCGCCCGGCATGTGCCTTTCCGCCACTCCCCATTCGACGAGGTTCGAAATCATTCCCTCCATTTGATTGTGGTCACCGTTGTCCCGCGGCCTTTGTGGGAAACGATGGCAAACTCATCCATCATCCGCCGTACACCCGGCAGACCCAGGCCCAGGCCCCCGGAGGTAGAATAGCCGTCCCTCAGCACGACGTCGACGTCTGGAATGCCGGGGCCTTCATCCGTGGCCTGAATCACGATGCCTTTTTTGGGTTCCCTCTCAATCGCCCAGCAGACGATGCATCCGTTTTTCGCATAAAGCAGGAGGTTGCGCGCCAGTTCTGAGATGGACGTCGCGATCACCGCCAGTTCCGAGGAGCCAAAGCCCAAACGACCCGCCAGTTGACGGCCTTCCTGCCGGGCGGCGAGAATGTCTTCATCCGACTTGATCATCACTCGGACTTCATTTCTCGTCCAGGCCATGGTGGATCCGTTTCGTTCTTCGCTTCATGTACTCGAGACCTTCTTCCAGGTCGAGTGCAGTTGCCACGCCTTCCAGCTTGAGCCCTAATTGAACCATTGAAAAAGCGACCTCGGGCTGGATGCCGACGATCACCGTCTGCGCTCCCCGCAATCGGATCATGCTGGCGATGTCACTCAGCGTTCGGCAGGCGAATGAGTCGAGGACATCCAGAGCTGTGACATCGACAATCACGCCGCGAGACCGATAGATCCCGACCTGTTCGGTCAGGGCATCCCGAAGGCCGATCAGGTCAGCATCCTTCAAGGCCGCCTGCACGGAAGCGATCAGGTAGGGTCCCTGCTTGAGAATTGGAACCTGCATGCTTTACCAGCCTTTCTCCTCATCCGGTGATCCGTCGGTCCGAGTCACTTTAAACCCCAGCGCGTTCTCGGCCTCTTCGATTCCACCGCGCAGGTCGCAGACCGTGTTCATTTTGGTCAGGTCGACGCCAAGCGTTACTAATGTCTGAGCAATTTCAGGGGACAACCCTGTCACAATGGCTGTTGCTCCCAGCAGACGGGCGGCCTCCACCGTCAGCACCAAGTGGTTGGCGACGGTTGAGTTGATGGAAGGGACGCCCGTAATATCTATCACCACAACCTTGGCGCGGTTGGCACGGATGCCTCGCAGGAGTTGCCCGGTCAGCTGGCGCGCGCGCTGGGGATCAATGACCCCGACGATAGGCAGGATGAGAAGGCCCTCGCGGACGGGCAGGACCGGGGTGGAGAGTTCCCGGATGGCATCCTGCTGCGCGTGGATGATTCTCTCACGTTCGTGAACAAACCCCACCGCCACGGTGACCGTGATCCGGCGGGCGGCAGGCTCGAAGGCGTCCAGCATCCGCGAGAGCAGCTCAAAGCTCGATTGGAATTGCCGAAAGAGCGAGCGCAGCAGCACGTCGCGCAGGAGAAGAACAATGCCGACGACTTCATGAGTTTCCACGCCGCGAGGAATGATCCGTTCGGAGAGGTTGCGGGCGTAGGCTTCCAAGGCCTCGACGGCTCCGGTTTCGAGGACGTCGACGTAGTTGTCATAGATGGAAGTCGTTTCAGTAAGAATCTCCTCATCGCGCATGGTCGTTAATAGCCGGGCTTCAGAAATGCGTTGCGCCCATTCCTCCTGAAGCAGAGCCCGGTTCTTGCGCAAATGAGCGACCAGTTCAGAAAAGACATCAGAGGACCCGCGCTGGGATCGAGAACGTTTGGTTTTCTTTCTGACTGCAGACATGGAAGATATCCCTCCTTCGCGCTGGTTAAACCTTATTCTGGCCCCGGAACTACGCGGTAGCTGTAATGGCCGATTATTGAACTACGGGCATTGACGGACAACCCGGCGAAACACGGACGGTCTTCAATGGGCATTCGGTCACTCTGCAGCCAAAAGTTGGTCCGGAAGGCGTTGTGCTTGTCAGCATAGCTGCGAAATGTTGGTGCATTGCAAGGAAATCATCATGCACCCCTGACGTTACTTCATCGTCTAGAGTTTTGCCCTATATCGGGCAAAGTGTCAAACCCTTTTGAATTATAACCGCATGCGGGCGTGGGCGTTGGTGATTTGGACGTCTGCATCGGAGCTGGAAGGGGACAGCCGCTTCGAGAAAAGCGCCCCGACTCTCCGCCCGGCCCCAGGATCCAGGCTGCCTGCATAGACTTTCAAGGTTGCCGGTTGCCTGCTGCAAAACATTTCCGTAGACGGAAGGAGTTTGCGTGCAGTCCGCCCTTTGAAACGGAGGCCAGCGACGGGGCAATCCTCACCGCCAGAAAGACGCAAACCCCACAACACAAGAATGTTACAGGAGGATTTCGAAGTCAGGGTCCGGCCCGGATACAAGGCACGGAACTTTTGGAAGGCGATGTGCTCTCGAACTCTCAGGTTGACACTCAGCAGAGGTAGTTGCACGTGGCCAGAGAAGACAGGGATGTCACAACCCGTTATGGACTTCTCCCTCCGGAAGAAGCAATCCTTGGCGATTCCAACGCCATGAACGAACTCAGGGTCAAACTCGAGAAGATCGCTTATGCCGATGTTCCTGTTCTCATCCGTGGAGAAGCTGGCAGTGGAAAAGAGGTTCTGGCCAGGCTGATTCACAAAAGGTCCCCTGGGGAGGCCACTCCTTTTCACAAGGTAAGCCCTGCAGGACGAGCCGGATGGCGCAAGAGCGTCAGTTTTATGCCTCCGCGCCAGGAAGTTAAAGGTGCCGGTGGAAATGGTCATCATGCCCACGGAGTTCCGGCAAGCCCTGGTTGCATCGGGACACTTTTTTTTGATGAGGTGGCTGAGCTGAATTCTGCTTCTCAGCGTACTCTGGCGCAGTTGCTGCACGACGACAAGCTTCCCGGTCTCGATGCATCCGATTATGCTCCACCGCTGTTTCGCGTAATCTGCAGCACCCGGAATGATCTTGAACAGGAGATGCGCCTTGGAAACTTTCGTGAGGACCTCTTCTACTCTATCAACGTTGTCAGCCTGCACCTGCCGCCCTTGCGGGCTCGATGCGAGGACATTCCGGGGTTGGCGAGCTATTTCTGGGAAAGCTATCGTCGGGAACTGGATTCAAGTACTCCCGCCCCTTCCACCCGCCTCGTCGATGCCCTTCAAGGATACGACTGGCCTGGGAACATCCGTGAATTATCCGGCGTGATCAAACGTTATGTCCTTCTGGGTTCCGAGGGCAAGATCATTGATGATCTGGTCGTACAGTCGGCCCCGACGCACGCACACCTGGTTTTCTCCGCCCGAGGCATGTCATTGAAGATGCTGGCGAAGCAGGAAGCGCGGGAAGTTGAACGCAAAATCATTTTCAAAACTCTTCGGGAAACTCAATGGAACCGGAAGCTGACGGCCCGTATGTTGAACATCAGTTACCGAACGCTGCTTTACAAGATCAAGGAGGCCGGAATGCCACCCGAAAGAATCAACGTGAGGCGGGAGAGGGAAAATTGAAAAACTTTACTGAGCTGAAATACGGCACAAGGGACGCGGAGCAACTGGACGCGAGGGAATTAAAAAGGCGCGCGGCAGAAGATGCGGTCCGAGACGCTGATTCTTATGCCTTCAGTGCACGCCCACAGCACAAAAAGGATTCTGTTGTTCAGGGCCTTGACCCGATTTCGTACCTGCTGAAGGCAAGGCAGACAAAAGTTCCGGGAGGTTCGCAGGAGGGTATTGACGGCCTCCTGATCCACGCAAATGACAGCCCGAGCAACCTGGTTGTTTCGGACGAAATTCTGGCGATTTCCCTTGCGGACGAGGTCGCAGCTCTTGAGGTTGAGCCCATCAGCATCTTCCACGTTCAGAGCCCTGCGCCCTGGGTAGAGAAGGTTTTTGCCGGTAAAGCATGAGACTCGCCGGCGGGCAGGCAGGTTTATCCGTATGGGCAGGTGCCGGTTTTCTGTGGATCCTTGATTTCCCTGAGTCCGCACCGTCCAATTTCCTGACAAAGTTCTCCAGTTCAAGAAATCACCTGGGGGACAGCGCTTCCGGGTTGAGCCCAAATATCGGTTGCACAAGAGCGCTGCATCTATCTGCAAGCTCCTTCGTCCGCCTGTGCCTTACTCGTTTTGCTCCAGTAAAGCTTAGAGCATTAAGCGCCATGAGGTTACAGCCATCTGGAATTCAGGGAACGAGCGAAACGGGGTGCAAGACAGTTCTCAAGCATGAATGAGTTTGCATGATGTGAAGCAGGTCAGCCCATCGGGTTTTTCAGGCTGCAGCAAATTTCATCACGTGCATCAATTTCTAACTGGTTGCAAAACATAGTGATACAAGCATGCAATGCCATTAAAAAGCCCAATCAGCCGGTTCGCGGAAGAGTTTCGTACTTTGGCACCCGGTGTGCGAGTAGATATATGAACACTTTTTAACGAGTTGTATGGCAGAGGTGGTTTTGAGATTTCGTCCGGCAAGATTTCCGATGACAGTCAGGTTTCTTCAGGAAGTTCCAGGTATGAATTTCCGAGAGCAAATCGGAAGGTCCCTTATGGTTGCGGTGCAATCC
>JAJYJL010001020.1 GCA_021789565.1 Acidobacteriota bacterium | reverse complement strand
GGCTTTTGTATGTGGCCCACCGAAACGCTTGTGAAATCCATCCGCCGCGCGCCCCATGGCCTTTCTTTTTCACCTGGGCATCAGCCGAACTATCAGGATTGCCTCATCCATTACAGCGTGATGGACACTCCCTATCAGAAAGACATCGTGGGAGCGCTGATCAAGGCGGCGCGAAAACGGGGGGTGGGTGTTGGCTTGTATTTTTCCCACGTGGACTGGCACGACCCGGCATTTGCCTGGGACCCCTACAACATCTATTACGACCCGAACTTCACCCCGCAATCCGATCCCAAACGCTGGCAGACCTTCATCGACCAGGAGCGGAAGCAAGTGACGGAATTGATGACCTGGTATGGGCCCATTGATCTTCTGTCACTCGATATCGCCTGGCCCGCGGCAGCTTCACAGGACATCGCCGAGCTCGCCATGATGGTTCGGAAGCTCCAACCTAATGTCTTGATGAGGCACCGAGGAATTGGTCCTTATGGTGACTATTACACGCCGGAACGGGAAATTCCTGCCGACTTTTCCAAAGGAAACTGGATGGTGATTTATCCCGGCGGGCGGGCATTTTCATATCTGCCCAACGATGTCTATAAACCCAAAGAGTGGCTCCTTGAAAGTCTCATCGACATTGTGGCCAAAGGCGGCAATTTCGAAGTCGGTTACGGACCCATGCCCAACGGCACGTGGCCGCAGGAAACGGCAGAACGTCTGACCTACGTTGGGGATTGGCTGAACGTCAACGGCGAGGCAATCTATGCCACGCGTGCCTGGAAAGTTTTCAAACAAGGGGAGGATGTGCGATTCACTCGAAGCAAAGACGGCCGGTATCTTTATGCGATCAGTCTGAAGTGGCCGGGAAGCAAATTTGTGGTGGATTCGGTCCGGGCAATCCCAGGGAGCCCTGTATCCATGCTCGGAGTCGAAAAGCCCTTGCGCTGGCACCAGCAGCAGGGCAACTCACTGGCGATTGAAATCCCGCCTGAGGTGGCCGCCAATAAGCCCTGCCGGCAAGCTTTTGTCTTCAAGATTCAAAAAATGTCCGACTAGTTATTTGGCGGAGCAGCGGAGCAGTTGATCGATGGGCGGCAGCTTGGGGCGCTGACAATCGTGGATGTGTCCACTCGTGAACGCCTGGCCGTTAAGGCGGTGCCTTGTTGGCAGGGCTCGCAGGGAGGCGACCCCGAACGGTTCTCCCCAGGCGCCATCGCCAAACCCTTTGAGCTACCCATCCTGAACCCAACTGTGCACCAAAAAGTGCACCAAGCTGGGAGCCTCTAAAATTAAGATAGGGGTTAAATCGTTGAATTGATTGGTGGGCCTGGGTAGAGTTGAACTACCGACCTCACCCTTATCAGGGGTGCGCTCTAGCCACCTGAGCTACAGGCCCTTGCTGCCAGCGGCGACGATTCGGGCTTTGCCGGAATCCGTCTACTGCAACGAGGTTTTATCAGTATAGGCAATGCCCGCAGTTTCTGGCAAGCAGAAGATGAATTTCAAAGCGCGGCAGATTTTCCAACAGCCATTTCTCCAGCCCGCGCATCAAAGTAAGCAGGGCAAGGGCAACGGTCCCGTAAGTCGCGTTTTTCAGCAGCATGTGTTTAAATTGAAGTCAGGTCGAATTGGCTTCAGCATCAGCAATCCAACAGCTCGACAGATTTCTGGAAAGAGAATGATGAAATCAAATGTGAAGAAGACCACACTTGCGAACGGGCTGCAGGTTGTTACGGAATCGATGCCGGCCGTGCGATCAGTCTCCATGGGGATCTGGCTGCGGACGGGCTCGCGGCATGAGCGCAAAGACCAGAACGGGATTGTCCATTTCCTTGAGCACATGGTGTTTAAGGGCACCCGGAACCGCTCCGGCGAGGAGATTGCGCGGGCGGCTGATGCCATTGGCGGACATCTGGACGCTTTTACTTCAAAGGAATTCACCTGCTTTTCGGTCAAGGTGGTTGATGAGCACCTGCCCCGCGCGCTCGACATCGTGGCGGATCTGGTGAAGAACCCTTTGCTCCGTTCCAGCGATATTGCCAAAGAATCCAAAGTCATCCAGGAAGAAATCCGGATGGTTGAGGATACGCCGGATGACCTGGTTCACGAAATTTTCACCAAGAGCTACTGGCCGCACCACTCGCTGGGACGCTCCATCCTGGGCACACGGGCAACGGTTGAAGGGTTCAATCAGCGGCGGCTGCGCGAGTTTTTCCGGCGGCATTACGTGCCCGGAAACATGCTGATCAGCGCAGCCGGAAACCTGAACCACAATCGGGTCCTGGATCTAGTTAGAAAACAGTTTGGCCAGCTACCCAAAGGACCCGTCGCGGCAGCGGGACCGGCCCCTGTGCCTCATCCGCACGCACTTTACCGGCGCAAGAAAGAACTGGAACAAACCCACATCTGCGTGGGTACGCCCGCTTATCCTTACGCCCACCCAAAGCGATTTGCCAGTTACGTGCTCAACACCATTCTCGGCGGCGGGATGAGTTCGCGACTGTTCCAGAACATCCGGGAAAAGTATGGGCTGGTTTACGCCGTCTTCTCGGGACTGAGCGCTTACCGGGACGCGGGCGTCCTGAGTGTTTACGCCGGGACAGCTCCGGCCAACGCCCGCAAGGTGGTCAACCTGATTATCCAGGAATTCTGCAATCTGAAGAAGAAGTCCATCCCCGGCGAAGAACTGCAGCGCGCCAAGGATTACCTGAAAGGCAATCTATTGATGGGGCTTGAATCCACCACCAGCCGCATGGCCAACCTCGCCCGGCAGGAATTGTATTACGGCGGGTGCATCACACTGGATGAGGTAGCCGCCCGGATCGATGCAGTGACCTGCGAGGACATCGTCGAGGTGGCACGAGATCTCTTCCAGTCGGGCCGCATCGCCATCACCGTGCTGGGACCACGCCAGGACTTCACGATCAGCCGCGACCAAATCGAGTGCTGAAGCTTCCCGTCTTCTCCTTTCCCCTCCCCATAAC
>JAJYJL010001019.1:2266-2982 GCA_021789565.1 Acidobacteriota bacterium | reverse complement strand
TGGTAACCATCACAGTAATTGCTCTTGCCGGGATCAAAGTATCCCCACGAGGCATACGATCCCACCGCGCTCAACATGTTGTTGACGGGCTTGTCGAAGTCAAAGTGGTCGTCCTCATTAAAGAGCACCGGCATGGGACGGTAGCTCGGCCGGCGGCGGACCTCGCGGACCATTTCTGCAATGCGCGCCGGGTCCTTGACGCCATTGCCGTGCATCAGAACGAAGTCGGCCGCGGCCACCACGTTGTCGGTGGGAATGCTTCCACCGCCAAAGCTTGCGCTTACGCGAAGCCGCTCGCCGCCCAATCTAATGGACCTGGCCATGTTGATGAGCTCGTGCACGCGGGCCGAGGTGAGGATGGGGTGATCATATCGCTTGACGTCACACTCATTGTCGATTTCCACCAGGACGTTCCGGTAGCGGTGTGAGAGCAGCCAATGGGTGGCTTCTCCCACGCCGCGCCTGACCGCAGGCTCGTCGCGCAAGTGCTCATCCTGGCCAAAGTAAAAAAAGCTGACGATGGGCGCCATGCCAAGTTCGTTCGCCCGGTCAAGAATGCACCGCAGCCGGCGCATATAGGCACGCTTCAGGCTTCCATCCGGCCTGAAGCCAGTGTTGATCCACGGCTGCTGCTTGCAATATCCCTGGGGACATCCGCCTTGCAGGTTGATGATAAAGCTCAGCAGGCCGTGACGGCGCCACTCGGGCATGGCGGC
>JAJYJL010001019.1:0-2256 GCA_021789565.1 Acidobacteriota bacterium | reverse complement strand
CCCGCGTATTGCGTTCAGGATCCCACTTGCCGGTGTCCGGATAGCGCCAGCGGGGGCGAGTGGCGGGATTGGAATCATCGAAGATGCCCTGAATCATCCGCGAGTTCATCAGCAGACCTTCAACCTTCATGCCCTTATAAGTCCGCCCCTCGTAGGTCGGTCGGCCGTTGATCAGGAAGCGGTCGCCCTCGATGGAAATAGTGGTACGGGACGAAGCCGATTCAGCACTGGTCGCTGCCAGAGCGGCAGCCGGGATGGTGGCAAGAAAACTACGCCGATCAATCCTCATAGATTCCTTCCACAAGAACATTTGGCACGTGGTGAGGTTCCTGGCTGCCATCGGAAGGCCCGCACGCCCCAAAAAGAACATATGTCAAAGACCCGGTGGTTTGTGCCGCCTGTTACGTGGATTTCCAGATTGCTTCCCATGATGTCGCGCCGGGCGCCACAAGAATCGCATTCTTTTCTCGCCGCCCTTCGGCACCTGTAATCCCCGAGAACCTGAAGCGTCGGCCAAATACCGTCGGTAGTTTTACGCTCCCGGGCGCGGGTCCTGCGTTTCGGCGGAACTTTAATCGCCAGCCCGTACGCCTGTCGAGCGGCTTAAGGTTCAAGCTGATCCTTCCAAACCTGGTAGGAGAATGGGCAAGCGTAATCGGCTCATCGCCGGCCAGGTCAGCTTCGCCGACTCCCGCCAGCAGGCGCAACGCCTGGCCATCTTCAAGCGCCAGCATGTGCCGCAAATAGAGAATGCACTCGGCACTCGCCCAGTTGTGGGGCATGTCGCCCACATAGCTTGCAGTCAAACTCCCGCGGAGGGGCTGCTCTTCCCGCCAGCAATAGCGCGGCGTGGCATGGTTCAGGAACCCGATAAAGGTTTGGCGGGCCCAGTTCGCCAGTCCCGCCCACAAGTAAACGTGAGAGACAAACGGTGCGTTGTAGTTCCACAACCCGCCGTGATGGAGCCAGCCCGTTTCAGCCGGAACATCTTCCTGCGTACAGGCTTGCATCAGCTT
Source organism: Acidobacteriota bacterium (assembly GCA_021789565.1). The sequence goes on along the minus strand of JAJYJL010001019.1, from coordinate 1,240 downwards.
GATGTGTCCCGCCACTATCGGGTCATCCTTTTCAAATACCAGGCCCGGATAAATGGCGTGAGAGAGAGCCCATTGCGCAACTTGCGGTTGCGGCCGGTCCCAGGGATCGGGAGCTGTCCACGCGGGCTCCTCCTTCAACAGCATGGGTAGGTAGCGGAAACCGTCCGGATGCCGCCGCATCTCATGTGCGGCCGCCGCAAAAAACGATGCACGCAGTTCTCTGTAGAATCGTCTGGTGTCGTCAAAGCCTGCGAGGTGCAGCCGCTCAGCCCCTTCCGTAACGGCTTTGAGTCCGGCAAGCACCCAGACCGTGTTGGTGAATTCGTTCCGGATGCCGCCCAGCCCGCCGTCTCCAAATCCCGGAGCAAGCAGGCCATAACGGCCATTGACGCTTCCATCGCTCCTGGCTTTTTCCCGAAGTTCTTCAAGGAAATTGACAGCCCGCAAAACGTTCGGCTGCATCCGGCGAAAATAGGACCAGTCCTGGCTGAGCTCCGCCTGGCGGACTAGCGTGAACATGGCAATGCCCGTATCTTTCCAATGCTCGCGGCCACCGCCGGCAACGATCTGGCCGTTAGGTAGTTGGCGCGACCACTCGGTTTCCAGGCCCTCCTGCGCGGCTTTGTCGTAACCCAGATAACGCGCCGCCTCGAGGATGAAATTGCCATCCACAATCCAAAGCCCGCGATACACCGTTGGCCCTACCTGGAACGTGAGTTTTGCCTCCCTCTCTTCCCGTGCTTGTTGAATATTCCGCGCGCAGGCTACTAGAAATTCACCGTACCGGCTGGGAAGCTGCCAGGAGACGTTTCCTTCAAACGGTTTCCAGCCCTGCCAGTACTGTCGCGCTTCGGCCAGAAGGCCGTCGGGGTCACCGAGCCCTCCTGTCAGTTTCTGCGCAGCCTGGCCTTCCTGTGGAAAGCGGAAGAGGCATCGGAAGGGGTTTCCCTCGCCGGCCACCTCTGCCTTCAATGCATAGGAGCGCCAAACCACGCCGTCCAGGTGGGGCGAAAGAGGTGCATTCGACACCATAAAAGGTGGTGCAGTCTTGTTATCGAGCCGTAAGATTGTGGCCTCTGGGGTTTTAGTGAGCTCGACGTCGCGCTTTGTGCGAAGAGTGATTAAAGGAACCGCGTGCAGAGAATGCACAGTTCTCGGCTTGACTTCGAGAATCACATTATCGACCCGGCCTTCTCCATTGCGCTGCGTAGCAAAAGTTGTGAGTTCAAGAAAGGCCTCC
>JAJYJL010001018.1 GCA_021789565.1 Acidobacteriota bacterium | reverse complement strand
CACGTCAACGCCATCGCTGATGAGAATCAGGACTCTTCGCGTCTGCTCGCGAGGCCCGGCCTTCATGATTTCGTGCTTGCACGCCTCATAAATAGCGTCATAAACGGCCTTGCCTCCGCCGGCCTTCAGGTTCCGGATCTTGTTGTTGATTTCATCGGGGTTGTTGGTGAAATCCTGAATAACGGAACTGGAGGCATCGAACGTCTCAAGGAAGATCTGGTTTCTGCTATTGAGCCCCCTCAGCATCGTGTAAGCAAATTCTGTTGCGGCATCCTGTTCAAACTTCAGTTGAAAACGGGCGCTGTTGCTGGTGTCAACCAACAGGCCAATTCGGAGGGGAGGCATCGTTTCGCTGCTGAAATACCGGATGTTCTGGCGCTTGCCGTTCTCAAAAATTTTGAAATCATTCTGGGTGAGGTCAATCACCGGCATGCCACGTTTGTCCAGGACCGTGACAGGAACATTAACAACTTCCACGTGCACTTGAATGCGATTATTTGCGGGGTTAGTGTTTGTGCTGGTTGGGGGTGCGCTTACAGTACCATTTTCGGATGTGGAAGGTGTGGCCCCGGCTGAGCCTGAAGAGGTTTGCTGGCCTCGTGTGGCAGGCGGTGCAACGATCAACAGTCCCCAAAGCCCCAGTGTCAATAGGGCAACAGGGAAGACCCGCACCTGGATCCGAAGACTTGTTGTTTTAGCCATATTCTTGGCCCCCGAGCCCATTGTTGGCTTCTTCCACTTGTACTGGATCACAATTCACCCACTCAAAAATTATAATATTATTCTCGTATACATTGCAGGAAAACGTCGTCGTGTAAAGGATTACCCCTTGAACTTCTAGAGGTCGGCCCTTTTCCCACTATCTGATATACCGCTGTCGTCACTCGTCCGAACCGCCGCGCGGCGTCATTCGCATACCATATCCAGACCACAGCAGTAATTTGGAGTCTCGAAAATGTGAAATGGTTTCCTCTGCCAGCAGAAGGTTGATCTGTCGTCGTGGTCCGTTCTCAAAATGCGGAAAGCACACCTCTTTGCTCTCGCGAACGACTTTGGAATTGCAATCTCGCCCCGTTGCGGCGTGCCGGGCTCTGGAATAGAATCCCAGATGGGGTGCGCTGATGCATGTTCATAAGCACGAGGCTTCCAGGGGCTGGGTAGTCAAAATGGCGGTGGTAGTGACTCTCGGCCTTGTCGTCACAGAGTTCGTTGTGGGACATCTGGCTCACAGCCTGGCCCTCGTGAGTGACGGTTGGCACAACCTGACCGACGTTCCCACGCTGATCTTTTCCTGGCTCGCACTTTACTTTGAACGGAAGCCTCCCGACCATCGAAAGACTTACGGCTACCAGCGCACCGGTGTGCTGGCGGCATTTGTTAACGGGCTCATTCTGGTAGGGGTTTCTCTTTTTATCTGTTTCGAAGGTTACGAGCGAATCGTTTATCCGGAGCATGTTGCTGTCGGCAAGATGCTGATTGTAGGGATTGTGGCCTTGGTGATTAATGCCGGTGTTACGCTGGGCCTTGCCCGCGAGAGGCGGGACCTGAACCTGCGGGCGGTATTCGTCCATTACCTGGGCGACACCCTTTCCAACGTCGGCATTATTGTCGGAGCGTTTCTGATCCGTTATTCGGGCCAGGCGCTGATCGATCCGTTGCTGGCATTTCTGATTGCCGGGATGATCTTCTGGGGATCTCTGGGTATTATCACGGAATCCTCCAACATTCTGCTGGAAAGTCTACCCAAAGGAATGACCTTGGATGGTATTGCCAACGCGGTCCTCAAGGTTCCCGGCGTTCGCGAGGTGCATGATGTTCACGTCTGGAGCCTGGGTTCGGAATCTCACGCAATGTCCTGCCATGTTCACATTCTGGATATGGCAACTTCAGAAAACGAAAAGATTGCGCACCAGATCCGGAAAACTGTAGCAAGCGAATTTGGAATCACACACGCTACCATCCAGTTTGAGCACCAGCATGAGCCCGGCCAGTTCCACAATTACATGCCGGAACCCCCGCTCGCAGCCCGGAAGAAATAGGCTCTGGTACTTTACTTAAACTCTTCCTGCTATGCTGGGATCCTTCAGGTCTGTCAGGATCGCGGCGTGATTCGCTCGAGGCCGTCAAGATAAGGACGCAAGGCTTCCGGAACTATGACGGAACCATCTTCTTGCTGGTTGTTTTCCAGAAGTGCTACCCAGGTGCGCCCTACAGCCAGCCCGCTTCCGTTCAAGGTATGGAGCAGTTCCGTCTTGCCGCTTTTGCCGCGCCGGAAGCGCAAGTTGGCACGCCGCGCCTGGAAAGACTCAAAGTTGGAGCATGAGGAAATCTCCTTGTATTCATGGCTTGAGGGAAGCCAGACCTCGAGGTCGTAAGTCTTGGCTGAACTGAAGCCCAGGTCACCCGTCGAGAGAGCCACTGTGCGGTAGGGTAGGCCCAGCCGCTGCAGAACGGCCTCCGCATTGTTAGTAAGGGATTCCAACTCATCGTAGGAATTATCTGGCGACGCGAACTTTACGAGTTCGACTTTCTGGAACTGGTGCTGGCGGATGATGCCACGCGTATCCTTGCCGTAGGAACCGGCCTCGCTGCGGAAGCAGGCGGTCCAGGCACAGAACTTGACGGGCAGGTTTTCAGCTTCCAGCACCTCATCCCGGAAAAGGTTCGTGACCGGGACTTCCGCCGTGGGAATCAGCCAGTAGTCCGTCGCTTCCAGTTTGAAAAGGTCCTCCGCGAACTTTGGAAGTTGCCCGGTACCGAACATACTGTCCGAATTCACCATGAACGGGGGAAATACTTCAGTATATCCATGCTCGCGTGTGTGAAGGTCCAGCATGAACTGCGCCAGTGCCCGCTCCAGCTTCGCACCGATGCCATAATAGACTGCAAAGCGTGCTCCGGCAATCTTGGCAGCTCGTTCGAAATCGAGGATCCCGAGTGCCGGGCCAAGATCCCAGTGCGCCTTGGGCTCAAAGTCAAACCTGCGGGG
>JAJYJL010001017.1 GCA_021789565.1 Acidobacteriota bacterium | reverse complement strand
TCCGATCTTATTCTGGTCAAAATTCTTGTCTTCAAACGTATAAGGATCAAAGGTGGTGCAGACGGCTGCGCGCCCTCCAGAATGTTCATGCACCGCCATCGACATGCGAAATTGCGCCGCTTGCGTCTGGTATGGAGGTTCGTCCTTGCGGGCCACTACGCTGATGTTAACCGTGCGCAGGTTGATCTCCTTCATAAACCGGTAATAGGCGGGTACGTCCTGAAAGACGTGCGCGTGAGTATCGATGGGTCCCACTTTCGCCAGTGCAGCCAGGTCCGCTGCCTCCTGTGGATCAACCTCCCCGACGCGCTGCGCCGCTGTCAGATGCTGTGACAAAACCATTCCGGCTGCCACACCGGCAACCATCAAAAAAGCCACTGCCATTATCCTGAGATGTTTCAACTCTGTCCTCCGTTCGGCGCTGGGCTTCAGCGGCGTTTCTGCTTTGAGTGAACTGAAAATCTATCGATCCTGCCCCATTGCCCGACAATCATACACTAGTAAGGGTAGTTTTATTCCCACTCCATTAGGGGTTTCCAATCCCTTTTACAGGCTTCTAATTTGCCGGTTACCTTTGGTGGCAGTCGCCTCCAGCAGGTGATGATTTGTCTTGCCTGGATTGCATTGCATGTTAATATACTATTCGGCTATCAGGTGTTTACCCGATTGACCATTGAGCAATAACAGGGTGATTCTAGCCACTATGTAGCGGCTAGCTGGCTGTATGGCCTTTTGTATTGTGTTCAAGGTCAGCACTAGCTAGCCGGGTTATTTGCGAAGCGGGTTTGAATCTCTCATTTGCTCAGGTTTTTGAAGCAGCACCATCGGTGGCTTGCAGGCGGCAGGGATATGTACCGCATGCGGGTGCCGGTTATTTGGTGGGTTTTTAGGCAGTTCATTTCGGAAGTTGGATAGCGGCTCAGAAGTATTCTTTCCCCCCTACGCGCCATAGAGGGGAAGGCAATTCTGAAAAGGCCAGTTGTCAGGCCAAATTCTCGAAAAGGAGGAGCCGCCTGGTTACCATGGCGCATCATTCCTACCACTTCAACACCAGCCATCGGGGCTTTCTGCGCTTGGTCAGCGGTCAATCAAAACTATGATGGGACGGTTGTCTCTTGCGGAAGAGTTACGTGCTATTCGCGGCGGGGCTAACTCTAAGGCATTATTGAAGCGTTCGCCCGAGTCGCCAGAAAACGAGCGTCCCTGGAAGTCCGATATTGAGCGCATGGAGCACACCCTGCGGGACGCATTGCAGGCTATATCACAACTTTCGGGCGTGGAACTTCCTGACAGGGACGTCGAATCCAACGGTGAAAGCTCCACCCTCTCTCGCCTCGATTGCACCACGCTAAAAGACCGGATCCGCAACGACCTTGAGGCTTTTTCCGTCACAACGGTCTCCGAGATGTCCAAACAGGCGGAGGAGAAAGCTCGTGCTGCATTGACCGCCATCAAGAATGAAGTAAGCAGCCAGGTGGAGCAGGTTGTCGGTGAGTACCGGGAAAAATTGAAAGAGCAGGTTGTGCCCCAGGATCTTCAGGTTGACATCTCAAGGCAGAGCCGTGAACGGATCGAGCAGTTGGTGCATGCCCAGACGGACGAATTCGCCCGGTGGGCATGGATGACCTGCAAAGGGACTGGGACACCTATCCCAGCGCAAATTGAAAGACTGCTGGAACCTTACGTTGAGGAAGCTACCGCCCACGTCGTTGGGGGCATACAGCAGCGCATTCAGGAACATATTTCCGAGCAGGAAAAAGTGATCCAGGAACGGCTTGAGCAGACGACTAATTCCCTTCATGATCACCTGGCCACGTTTGAACAGACGGCACAACAAATCTGTGAACAGAACGCCGACTCGGTCGTGAAGATATCCACCGAGCGGTTGAACGCCACGGCCGAGGAGGCCTCGAAGAGTCTGGAGAACAGAATCCAGGAGCAGATTGACAGTTCTTTCGCCGGGATCCAGTCGCGTCTGGACAAAACGGTCGCATCGATGGTGGAAGAAATGCAGGAGAAGGAAAACGACCGGGTACAAGCTTTCGTGCGTCGGATGGATGCTCTGGCCTCGGAAGTCGAGGTGACAAAAACCTCCGAAGTTTCTTCGCGCATCGAACAGGTTGCCGCCCAGATTTCGGAAAGCTCTATAAAGAATTTGGGGGAGCAAGCAAGAGAATTGTTAGACAATACCCGGAACGATCTGAAATCACTTCTGCAGCAGGAAACCGAAACCGCGCTGGGGAAGATACAGGAAGTGGGGGGGACGACGCACGAATCCCTGGAGCAGAATGCTGCGAGGGTGATGAACAGATTCTCCGGGTTAGAAGAGGACCTCGCGGGCATGCGACAGAGATACCTTGGCGATTGCCAGGGGCAACTCTACTCGATGGTCAAAGATTCAATGGGATCGCTGGAACCAACGCTGCAGCGGATTGCGGAAGAGAAAATGGCAGATGTTGCGGCGGACATTCGCAAGTCACAGGACGATACCGTCGCACAGTTCCAGGCGAGGTTGCGTGAAGTCACCGAGGGCCAGTACCTTGGCCTGCTTGACCACCTTCGGCAGGAGGCTGGAAACGTGGGTGTCCAGGCGACGACGGAAGTTCGGGGAGCGTTACAGTCTGCTTTGCAGGACCTTTCTAATAAGGTGGACACTTCCTCCGCGATTTTGCGAGAACAGCAGGCGCAGGCAAGTTCCCACTTTGAGTCGTCGGTGAACGATACGCTTGAAAACTTCCGGCGGCAGCTTGCTGAGATTACAGAGGAAGAAAAGAAGGAACACCGGAAAACTGTTATGGAGAGCGTTACGGAACTGCAGAACCGCCTGAGGCATGCGGCTGATTTTCTGGCTGATGCTCCTCCCGGCTCTGTTTAAATGCATTGCAAAGTTTGGGCTTGGATTGATTCGAAACAATTCTCTCTTTGCCCGAAGCTGGGTCTTGTTGGTAAATTCGGCCGCGGTATGACTTCTCATGCCGCGGCTTTTTTCTTGGGTTGGCACGGGGCCG